>DASYPF010000100.1:0-7263 GCA_036006905.1 Acidobacteriota bacterium | reverse complement strand
AATCGCTACTTGTGAGGGTCCGCTTGCTTACGCGCGCGGCTCAGTCGGTGCAGAAATTCGCAAAAGCTAATCGTGGACGTGCTCGTGACGTGGGCGGTTTTTTGGAGAAATTTCACCGCGATCCTTTCTTTTTCTCCCCCTTCGGCATGCCAACGGGCAGCTTGATCGTCTTGATCTCGTAAGGATTGGCCTGCAGGACGCGCTGGTCTTGCGGACGCAACTCCTGCTCGAGCAAGTCGGTTTCGCGGAAGTCTTGCTGCTTGCCGAGATATGTAACCGGTGTCTCCGCTCTGGCTCCTTGAATTTCATACAGGCGCAGGATGATCGAACCCTCCGCCTCCGATTTCTTCACCGCGCTTAGCACCAGGTTGTCCGCCTGAACGGAGAAAAAGGAATTCGTCGGTGGGAGCGTCTTCTTTGAAATCTCATCACTGACGCTTACCGGAAGTAGCGGGCGATTCACGCTGCGCCCTGCTTGATAGGAGCGGGCGGCTTTCCAGTCTCCCGGTCCCGACGTGAAAGAATAGTTGAAGACATAATGGCCTTTGGCAGGGAAATGGATCGAAGTCACTTCGTCGCCACGGACGATCTTCACCGAAGTGTATCTTTGGCCCCGGATCATGTTTGCGGCGATCATGCCGTCGCTCAACCGGACAAGCTGGTGATTGGCGGCTATCGTCATGCCCCCTTCCGAAGTGCCGGCGAAGATCCAGTCTTGAATCACGCGGTACTGTTCCCAGGCGGACTTATTCATTTCGTCCGTCAAATTCGTATCCGGCTGCGAGCCGGGCATGAGGTTGCCCGCCGAATTGGCCCCAAAGGGAACGCCGTACACCACCTGCGCGTTCGGCTGCGCGATGGGGAACTGCTGCTGAATCCTGATGAGCCGCTGCTCTTCCCAGTCCAGGCTGTTTTCGATATCCAGCCTCTTTAGTCCGTGGTAGAGGGTTAAGCGCTGCACGATGGGAATATCAGCCAGGATGCCGTTGATTCGGAAGACGGTGCGCACCCCGTTGTTCTCTTCCACCTTCGTTCCCGTGACGATCATGGGGAACGTGCGTCCAGTATCTTTCTCCGGCTGCACGTTGTTGGAGCCGCGCTCCTCCACAGCGACGATTCGCATGTCTTTCGAGACGTCGCGACTTAACTGCTTGTCGAAGACCGTCACCCCTCCGGTGGCTTTGTCCACGGTTACCTTGTAGAACTCGCTCTCGATCACGTCCGCGCCGAGCGAACGCCGAGACTCCTTCATGTCCTGATCGCGATCCAGGGTGATCTGCGAAGCCGCCGGAAACGATTCGGTCTGTTCGGCCGGCGTGAGATAGTAGGTCTTGTAGCCCAGCGCTGGCACGCCCTGCGCAACAAAGACCAAATCCACGGCGCGCGAGATATTCTCGCTGGTCTGAATGACGTAAAACGGCACCGTTTTCCCGGTCTGGTCCACCAGCCGCAAGCCTTTCCGGAAGTCCTCGATTCTGTTTGGAACGACGTCCCCGTAGATGGTGAGGTGCTCGGTGACCACATCGTCTCTCTGCCATCCCAGTCCGTTGAACACTACTATGGGCACGCTTTTCGCGATCGGAACCTCGACCCTCTCGGCGATATTCCGCTGCATGTCCCGCAAAATTTCTCCGCCGCGGATGATCGAGAGTCTCGAGTACTCCATTTTGCGGTTGTCGCCGATCTCCCCTCCCTGCCCGTCGTGATTGTGGTCCATGGAATCAAGCAGCCGCTTCCACAGGAGTTCGAACTCATCCTGCGGATAATCGGCGTAGCCAAGCGCGTAATTGATGGCGGCAAATTCCTCCGCCGTCTCGAGCGTGCTCATGGCTGGAGGCGCCAGTTGCCACAAATGCAGGATGCCGTCCACCACGTGCGGCCAAGCCATGGGAATCTCGCCGGAAAGCTCGGTAAGGCCCGGTGTGTTGGCTATGGTGTTGAAAAATTCCTTCGAGGTGGAAATGGTGAAAAATCCCGGAGAGAAGGCTTTGTTCAGGGTGTGGACGTTCTGTACCGTTTTTTCCGTCGGCGCCCACAGGTCCACGCCCAGGTGGATAAACATAGGCGCTCCGGGCGGCCCCATCGGCCTCCTCTCTTCAATTTCTCTTTTGATTCTTGTGATTCTCCCGTCCGTCATATCGTCGTGGAGCTGCAAGGACGCGCCCCAACCGTACCCGTGAACATTCCAAACCAGCTCCTTCGAGCCGTCTGGCGCGGTCCAGTTGAAAAGTGACTTGTCCGGTCCCATCCGTGTCATAGTCACGAACGGAGTGCCGGCCTTGCGCAGGATCTGGGGAAATTGCGGGGTGAAGCCGGGTATGTCGGTGGCGTGGTAGACCGGCGGGTTCACGCCGAACATGGAGCGCGCGTACCGTTTCCCATACAGCAGGTTGCGCGTCAGGACTTCACCGTCGGGCAGGTTGTGGAACAGATTCGTCCAGTTCGGAGCAATCTCGATGCGCCCCTCCTTGACCAGGCGCTTGAGATCGTCCAGGTCTGGAGAGCCGGCGTGGCTCTCTACAAAATTAGCCACGAAGTTGTTGCTCTCCACCAGAAACTTGAATTCCGGGTATTGCTTGGCCAGACTGATCGCCTTGGAAATGATCCGGTTCCCTCGGGCCAGGCACTCTTCTCCGGTGCCGCCCCAGAACCGGTCCAGATGCGAAAAAGGAACGATGAACGCCTGAGGCGTCGCAGGCGCAGCTTCGGCGTTGCGTTGCTGGCCCAACACACTCCGGGCACAACAAAGAGTGACGGTAAGGACGCACAGAAGAGCCGCCATGTCACGGTATTTCCGTCTTTGCATATCTTCTCTCTTTGTGTCCTTCGTGTCCTTAGTGGAGAAGTTTTTTAACGACAAAGGACACCACGGGCACCAAACGATTAGCACACCTCGCAGTCAGAACACAATTTAGGCGACAATCATCAAACAAAGGAGAGTCCTTTGTGGAATACTTAGGCCAACCACCGTAACGGGCCGCCGCATTCAAATCAATTGAATCCTTTTCAAATACCGTTTACTTTTCGTGAATTTACTAGCCTGCGACCGCGGGCGGAAGCGTGTAGCCCCGGGTGGAGCGAAGCGGAACCCGGGGACACGAAGAAAAATAAACTGAGAGCCCGCCTTCGCGGGCGACAGCAAAGGAGGTAACCACATTTCCAGTATCAATCGGGTTACTGCGTGCTCGTAACATCGCGTTTTGAGGAAGCTTTCATGGGAAAAAGACCTGTCGCCTGCAGTCGCGGGCTTGAGCTTCTTTAGTTTTTCGTGACCCGGGTTCCGCTTCGCTCCACCCGGGCTACGTGCTACCGCCCGCAGTCGCAGGCTTAGCACGCTGGAAGCGTGCGCTCCTAGCGAAGTTCACTCGAAGTGAACCATCCTTGAAAACAATTTAATTGCGTTGAGTCTTCGTCTTTGTGCCAAATACGGGGTCATGCTGGAGACGGCAACGCCGCTGAGCCGCCAAGATCGACCTCTCTTGCTGCATGCTGCCTATCGGAATGCACGGTGGCTGATTGTAGCCTGGCTTACTGTCTCCACGATCCTGAACTTGATCGATCGCCAGACGCTTTCCATCCTGGCGCCGTTTCTTCGCGACAAATTCAGTTTGAGCCAGCAGTCTTATTCCCATGTCGTCACCGCATTCCTCATCTCCTATACGGTGATGTACGCGGTAGGCGGCAGAATCGTAGACCGCGTTGGCGAGCGCATTGCAATGACTGCGTGCATTCTCTGGTGGTCCGTGTGGACGATGCTGACGAGCCTGGCGCAGGGTGCATGGAGCCTGGGGGGCATCCGGTTTCTGTTGGGAATTGGGGAGCCGGTCAATTATCCCGCCGCGCTGCGCGCCACCACAAGATGGTTTCCGAAGGCCGAGCGGGGATTGCCGATTGCCATCTTTTCGTCAGGCAGCGCCGTCGGCAACGTGATCGCTCCACCGCTCGTCGCCGGCTTAACGCTCGCCTTTGGCTGGCGATCCGCGTTCATTCTTCCGGGAGCGCTGGGCTTGCTCTGGGCCGTGGTGTGGCTTTGGATGTATCGTGTCCCGCAAGAATACCCGCAGATCAGTCCGGAAGAGTTGGCTGGACTTGAAGGGGGGAACGCCGCCGCAGGCAACGTGGCTGCTCCGCAGCGCTGGGTCGATCTGCTAAAAGAGAGAAATGTCCTGGCACTCGTTCTGGCTAGACTGGTTTCAGATCCCGTGTGGTATTTCTATCTGTTTTGGATCCCAGAATACCTGAAGCGCGAGCGCGGCTTCAGCCTGGCCGACATCGGATTATATGCGTGGATGCCGTTTGTCGCCGGGGCGCTGGGTGGAATCGCGGGCGGGATGGCGTCTGATAAGCTGATCCACATGGGACTCAAGCCAGCGTGGGCCAGAACGCGCGTCCTTTACGTTTCCGCCGCGATTGCGCCCCTCGGTATGTTGACCGGCAAAGCACACTCGGCAAGCTTGGCTATTGTTCTAATCGCGGTGATGGCCTTTGTCGTTTATTCCTGGTTCATTAATACGGCCGCTCTGATTCCAGACCTGTTCTCGGAGAAGGTGGTCGGTTCGGTTCTGGGGCTGATGGGAACGGCGGGAAGCGGCGGCGCCGTTCTTTTCTCGACGCTGGTTGGATTTCTGTTGACGCACTATTCCTACACGGTTGTCTTCGCTCTTGCCGGATCGATGCACCTGGCGGCGTCTCTGATCCTGTGGTCGTTGCTCCGGCAAGAAAATCCAAAAAAAGCAGAGGCACAATGCGGTTGAAAGGACGAGCAGCCATCGTGACAGGGGCCGCCCGCGGCATAGGGCGGGCGATTGCGCTCGGTATAGCCCGGGAGGGCGCCTCGGTGGTTGTGAACGATTGCCGCACCGATGGTTCCACAGAGGAAGTGGCCAGCGCCATCTGCGCCGCCGGAGGTAAGGCAGTTGCGGTCGTCTTCGATATCCGCCAACTTGAGGGGCAGGAGCGGCTGGTCTCTGTCGCTCTCGATCAGTTTACCGCGCTGCACATTCTGGTTAACAACGCGGGCGTAGAGTTTCGGGAGCCGTTCCTTGAAGCCCAGCCGCAAACGTGGGACTGGACTCTCGCAGTCAACCTCAAAGCTCCTTACTTCCTCAGCCAGAAGGCGGCACGAGCCATGATGCGGTCAGGCGGCGGGAAGATCATCAACATCGCAAGTGTTCATGACCATGTTCCGCTTCGCGAGCGGTCCATCTATGCCGTCAGCAAGGGCGGCATGGCCATGCTCACCAAAGCGCTTGCGCTAGAACTGGCCGAGCACCGAATCAATGTCAACGCGATCTCGCCGGGGGCCATCCTCACCGACATGAATCGCGAATCATTGTCCAAACCGGAGAACCTCAACCGCGTCCTGGGGAAGATCGCGCTGAAAAGAATCGGACGCGCGGAAGATGTGGTGGGGGCGGCGGTATTTCTTGCCAGCTCGGAGTCTGATTACGTCACTGGCGCGACATTGTACGTGGATGGGGGGATGCTTTTGTACTAGTGGAACTGGTAGCTATCAGCTATCAGCTTTCAGCTCTTGGAGCTATCCAAATCACATTCCTACAGTGACATGGCCACAACCAAAATAAAAGCCGATCACGGCCACGCTCACGTGCACCTCAACGACCACGCCCACGTCCAACATTATGTCTGCACAACAAATAATTTGTGATTTCGCTTCCTCGCTGGCAGCCAAGTGCTCGTATGCCTGTTGTTGACTGTCCCGGATCACGAAAAAATTCAGAAGAAGCACGCCATTCGTAAACGTTGTCGTGGCCGTTGACGTGTACGTGCTCGTGACCGTTATCGGCCTTTACTTCTGAAAGGCTAAAAAAGTGGTTAAAAAACACATTTCACAGTCCCGTAGCAACGTCAACGAAAACCTACAGTAAGTTAACGAATTTGCTATTTCGACGTATTTACGAGGCTGCCTTTGCACGAGATCTATAAGCGTTTATATCGCTGGAAAACCTCCACCGGATCTTCGCCGCGCGCAAAAGCGGCGCGGGCCTGGTTTTCGATTCCGGTGATGCGCTCGCAGTCGATTAGAACTTTCAACGTCAAGTCCTGGGGAATGACCAACACGCCATCATAGTCGCCAAATATGAAATCTCCGGGATTGACCTGAACGGTGTCGGTCAGTTCTCCGGATAACAACACCGGGACCTGGCAATCGAGCATGACCCACCGGCCGAAGGCTTCAATGGGTGTGCGATAGCGAGCAAACACGGGAAAACCCATCGAGATCAGCCTCGCCGTGTCTCGTGTTCCGCCATCGACCAGCGCGCCCACCGCTCCGTGCGCTGCGGCAGTCGTGGCGCTCAGCTCGCCGTACATGGCGATGGCATGCGGCGTTCCACAATCGCGCACCTCTACGCACGGTCGCTGCATCCGGCGAATCATCTCCAGCCGCTTGTAGCGGCCCGCCTCGTTGCGCTCGCAACTCATCGTGCCTTTGATAGTGAAAGCCGGGCCGGCTAATTTCATATCCGGAATCAGTGGTGAGATGTCGTGTGCCAGGACTTGATGGGGATAACCCAAGTGTTCGAGAACGTCGTATATCACGCCCGCGTAGAGCTGCTGGTAACGCCCGCAGATTTGTTCGCTTTCTGAAATCATGGATGTTTCTTTAGAACGCATTCATTCCTCCTTCGCTGCAGAAGGAAATCGAAAAGCTAGCCACAGATCACACGGATTAACACGGATATGATCGGGTCGGGGGGATGGCGCTGATTGTTAGATCGTGAAGCCATAAGAGCAACATCCACCATCCCCCCGACCCGATCATATCCGTGTTAATCCGTGTGATCTGTGGCTAGCTCAATACAGCAGCTTCAACCCAAATTGAATAACGCGCGCGTCTGAAGCGGAATTGATCACACCGAACGTACTGGTGCCGAACGTCGTCCCTGGCGCGCCAAAGTTTGTGTTGTTGAGCAGATTAAAGAACTCAGCGCGAAACTGCAAACCGAGCTGCTCGGTAATGCGAGTGCTCTTGATCAGCGAAAAGTCGAAATTCACCGTGCCGGGAGCGCGGGCATCGGGCAGTGTGCGCGCCGTGTTGCCGAAAGTAAACGCCGGGGGTTGCGAGAAGACGGAAGTGTCAAAGTAGCGGTCGAGCCGCAACACGGTACTTCCGGAAAGCTCGGCGCTTTGCCCTGAATGGTTGGGGCGCGAGCCGCCTCCAAAAGAATTGGTTTGGTTGGCCGCCGTCGTCAACCCCAGCGGTGGTCCACTTTGTATGGTTGTAATTCCATTCACCTGCCA
>DASYPF010000099.1:0-4675 GCA_036006905.1 Acidobacteriota bacterium | reverse complement strand
CTTGATAAAGGCATTGTAATTGACGCCTGGGTGCGCATCTCGCTTGTCGGCATTGACTTGATCACGGTGGAAGCGCGAATCGTTATAGCTTCCATCGACACTTATCTGAAGTATGCCGAAGCGGTGGGTCTCACACCGGCGGTATCTCGGCCTGCTCTCACACCCACCACGGCAGAGCCGCTCGAAGAAGGCACGCGGCGCCGGGCTACGGTCCCTGTGGAGAGAAAGTCTTAACGTCGGACTGAATGAAATCGCTGTTTGGAGCGGCTGCATTTGTAGCGCCACGTTCCAGCCTGCGGTCGAAGGAAAAGACTTTTTTTTTCGGATCCAACAGAATGAAGAACCGACTGACAGAATCGCCGCGTCCCGAGCCATCGATCGTCAAACAGGGAGGCCTGGATCTATACGCGGGCCGCCGCGGTCTTTTGCTTAACTTGATAAAGCAATTGCTGGTCACCCGCACTCTGGAGGAGAGACTGTTTCTCGCTCTGGAAACTTTGACCACCGCCCTGGACTATCGCCGCGCGGCTATTGCGTTGATAGACGGAAACAACATCAGTTTGAACATGCGCATGGCTGTCGGGTTTCAAGATGACACCGCCATCGAAAGCATCCAGATACCTCTCGATTCGCGCGACTCGTCGGTGGGAATCCTCCACGATGGCCAACCGGGATGGATTGAACGGGGCCTCGATCAGGCGCCGGAGTCTGCTGTCAGACCGCTGTTGCAGGGCATAGATTTGCTCGTGCTGCCTCTTTTTGGCGAACAGTCATCCTCTGAGATATCTCAAAAAAGCATCGCCCGCAGGCCTTCAGCGGAAGGCAAATACTGGGAACCGAAGGCAATATGTCTGGGCGCGTTATTTGTCTGCGCGGAGAGGAGTAAGACGGAAACAGAGGCAGTAAATCTGCTTGAGCAATTCGCTGACATCTTGGGCAGTATCATCGCAGCCACCAGGCATAGCGATCAGTTGGCTGCTAGCGTGAAGCAGTTGGAAGCAGAGCGTCAGTGGGTCGAATCGATCATGAATTCTGTGGCTGATCCCATTGTCCTGACTAATCTAGACAATGAAATTCTTCTGCAGAATTTCACGGCTGAAGAACTGTTCAGCGGCTCCGAGGATGCAAGTGAGGGTAAGCGGCACGCTCTCAAGATGAACGATCTGCTTTTTTCCGCATATCTTTCGAGTGCCGGCGTTTCTTCCACTAAGACCCTGGGCCGGGATCTGACTCTGGTGGATCCCTTGGAAGGGTCAGACATTCACTTTGAGGTGATTTCATCTCCTGCGCTTAATGCGGCTGGCGAGCGAATCGGCTTGGTTTCCGTGTTTCGTAACGTGACTGATCTGCGAAGAGCCAACGAAGAATTGGCGCGGAACGTCTCCAAGCTTCAGCAGGCCGAGGCCGAGGCGCGCCGCGAGCGTGACCGCCTCGATCTGATCATAGAAAATGTGGGGCAGCCGGTGGCTGTCTGCGACCCACAGGGCAATTTCATCCTTTGCAACCGGCGCGCCGAGCTGCTTTTTGAGGAGCAGGTCCCCTCTTCGCGTCAAGCTTTAGCGGCGGTGCGTGCAAATTCGGTCAAGCTCACTTCCTTTATTTCCGGCTTGGCTTCCGACTCGCGGACAGCGCGGAAAGCTGAAATCGAGATGATTGATCCGGCAACAGGCAAGGCACTTCCGATGGAGATCGCCTCAGTTGAAGTCTACGACACAAAAGGCCAGGTGACCGCAGTGGTTTCAGTGTTGCATGATCTTTCAGAGATTCGAGAGTTGGAACGCCGCCGGGTGGAACGCCAGCTTTTCGAGTCGGAAAAACTGGCGGCCATTGGACGTCTGGCTGCTTCCGTTGCTCATGAAGTCAATAATCCTCTCGAAGCCATAAAGAATTCTCTCTATCTCTTGAAGGACCCAAAAAACACAGAATCTAATGCCACTTTCTTAAACATAGCCTTGAAGGAGACAGAACGAGTCTCGCACATTGTCCTCCAGATGCTCGGCTTTGCCCGTAGTTCGGGAACCGTGGAATGGATTGATATAAACGCGATGTTGGTAGAAACCCTCGTTTTAGTGGAAAAGAAGCTGCAAAAATCGAATATAACGCTGGTGCGCGAATTGAGCGCAGACTTGCCGAAAGTGCGCGCCCGTCCCGAGCAGTTAAGACAGGTGTTTCTAAATCTAATCCTGAATGCGCAACAGGCAATCGAACATAGGGGGAAGATTACGGTGAGAACGGCTCCCTACAAAATATCGGTGGAGCGCTCCGTTTTGATCGAAATCGCCGATACGGGATGCGGGATTGGCGAGGAGGAGCTGGGACGTATTTTCGAGCCATTCTTTTCGCGAAAGAAAGGCGGCACCGGCCTGGGGTTGTGGGTAACCCATGACATCGTCACGCGCCATGGGGGACGGCTGTTTGTAAAGAGCGCTGAAAATAGAGGGACGACGTTCCAGGTCATATTGCCGGTTTCGTCGCCGGTGCTCGAAAAGGCCCAATCCGATACAAGCGCTTCATCCACCGTGAAAGTTTGACCGGTAAGGCGCGGACATGGTCAAGCCACAAAGCCACACCCGAATAAAACGACCAAAAGTCATGAAGAATCCAAGAGACCAATCTCCACAAGAGGTTGTGAGTAAGCCGAAAGCCGACCAACCGCAGCCGCAATATGCGGGCGGACGCGTGCTGGTCGTTGACGACGATGAAAGTGTTGCATTGACAGTGGGCGAGCTTTTGAAGCGCGATGGTTTGGACGTCGACATCGTGCTCAGCGGGGAGGATGCTCTGGCGCATCTTGAACGGACCGAATACGATTTGGTGCTGACGGATTTGCGCATGGAAGGAGTGAACGGAATTCAGCTGATTACCGAGGTTCACCGCCGCGCGCCCCTCACCATAACCGTCGTTCTCACCGGTTTTGCATCGGTGGAATCCGCGGTGGCAGCGATGCGGCAGGGGGCGTACGATTATCTCATCAAACCCTGCATCATCGACGATATGAGGCACACTGTGGAGCGCGGCTTGGAGCATCGCCGTCTGGTATTGGCTGAAAGGGAAGCGCGCGCCAGTCTCGAACAGCTCTCCAGACAACTGCTCCAGTTGCAGGATCAGGAGCGCCGCCGCATAGCGCGCGAACTGCACGACACGACCGGACAAAGCCTGGTCGCGCTGAATGTGAATCTCGCAATCATCAATAAATCCGCTGATCGCTTGAATGAAAAAACGCGGCGAATCTTGCAGGAAAGTATCTCACTGATTGAGCAATGTCTGCAGGAAGTCCGTACTCTTTCCTATTTGCTGCATCCGCCGGTAATGGAGGAGCTGGGCTTGGCTTCCGCTCTGCGCTGGTACGCGGAAGGCTTTACCGAGCGGAGCGGAATCAGCGTCGAGCTGGAGATGCAGCAGTTGCCTCGACTAGCGCAAGTAACAGAGACGACATTGTTTCGAATCGTGCAGGAATGTCTCACCAACATTCATCGTCACTCCGGCAGTCCGACGGCTCAAATTCGCTTGAGTATGGATTCAAACGAAATTGTGTTGGAAGTTCAGGATCAAGGCCGAGGAATACCCGAGGAAAATCTCCGGAAAAGATTGAACGAATCCCCTCGCTTGGGAGTCGGGATAACCGGAATGCGCGAACGAGTAAGACAACTGGGCGGGGAATTGGAGATTTCGTCGGGAGACGGGGGCACTACAGTGAAAACGATCCTTCCGTTGCAGACGAGTACACGGTAAACCAAAAAATTATTGCCTGAGGTCGTCATCTCCAAAAAATAAAACCACGGGGAACACTGGGGAAACGGGGAAGGTAAGGTTCTTCTATCAGCAACATCATGGGGCAAGTGAGCGGTCGCTTCGGGTCCCTGTGTCCCCAGTGTTCCCCGTGGTTCAGTCATCCCCTCTCCCAGGATTATTCACAAACGTTCACCACAAAGGCACAAAGAGCACAGAGTTAGCACAGAGAGCGGGGCTGAATCTTGAAGTATGAAGACTCGTCAAGACGGCAGAGTGTTCTTACATGTTTCAGTCTTCATACTTCAAGATTCAGCCCTGTGCTCTGTGCCACCTTTGTGTTCTCTGTGCCTTTGTGGTGAACATTTGTGAATAATCCAGGCTCTCCCACTCCCCCCTGCTCACTCACTCCTCAATCCGTTGCAATTGAGTTCTGGTTCAAGGACGAACTGGCCTCTGAGAGGCTTGCAAAGGGCCGGTAAGAGTTGCCATAGATCGCGGTAATTTTTTCCACGTAGTGGATCGTCTCTCTGTATCTGGGGATTCCGCCCGCCCGCTTGACTGCATGTTCTCCGGCATTGTAGGCGGCCAATGTCAGCTTCACGTCATTGTCGAAAGTATTTAAGAGGAACCGCAAGTACTTGACGGCGCCTTCGATATTTTGATCGGGATCAAAGCGATCCTTGACTCCGAATCTTTTGGCTGTAGCGGGCATCAGCTGCATCAGCCCGCAGGCTCTCTTTCTTGAAATCGCTGCAGGATTATTCGACGATTCTGTAATCATGACGGCGCGCACCAGGTTGGGGTCGACACCGTAGGTCAGAGCGTACTTGTAGATTGAAGGATCGTAGGGTGTTAAGGGAAGCGGTAGGAGTGGAACGGCGGCCAAATGAGCAATTTCGACGCTGGCGACCGGAGTGGTCGAGACCTGACTAATGATGAGATC
>DASYPF010000098.1:0-7734 GCA_036006905.1 Acidobacteriota bacterium | reverse complement strand
CGGAATAAGTCTTTTTGCTGATCAGAAATGAATTGTGATCCAGCGACACGCCCTCCGTCGAGCCGACGACCACGCCGTCGACCATCTTCCAAAGTCTGGGGTCTCCGTCCCAGCCGTCCAAATTTTTCCCATTGAACAAGGGTCGAAAGCCTTCCTTCTTTTCTTGCGGCGAGATCTGCCCGACGGCAACAGCAGTGATGAAAATCAAGATGGGAAGCAGCATTCGTTTCATATAGCGAGAATTGTATCTCGATCGCATAAATAAGATAAAATTTTTGCCAACTATGTCCGTTGCGGCCGGGACCCGAATTGGAAATTATGAGGTACTCTCGCTGCTGGGAAAAGGCGGCATGGGCGAGGTGTATCTGGCCCGAGACACGAGACTCAATCGCAGGGTCGCGTTAAAGATTCTACCTACCGATTCTCCTTTGAATGAAAAACAGATCCGGCGGTTTATCCAGGAAGCCCGAGCCGCGTCCGCCCTGAGTCATCCAAACATTGCTCACATTTACGAGATGGATACCATCGATGGCACCGCTTTTATCGCCATGGAATATGTAGAAGGCCAGTCGCTGCAATCTAAGCTCTACGGCCATTTCTTTGATGCGGCAAAGATCGTCGATATTGCGTGTCAGATCGCGGATGCGCTCGACTTGGCCCACTCACGTGGAATCACACATCGGGACATCAAACCGGCAAACATAATGATCACGCCCCGAGATCAGGTGAAGGTGCTCGACTTTGGCCTGGCGAAATTTTCCGATGCAGCCACAGACCTGCCGGTCAGTATCGCTATTACTCAATCCGAGACTGAGCCGGGCGCCATTCTCGGAACGGTCCAGTACATGAGTCCGGAGCAGGCGCTGGGGAGAGACATTGACCCGCGTACAGATATCTTCTCGCTTGGCGTCGTCCTCTATCAAATGGCTACAGGCCGTCTCCCCTTCTCGGGAGCTTCCACTACGGAAACGATCGATCGAATCAGTCACACTCAACCCGATGCGATTGCTCGCTTTAACTACAGCATACCAGGAGAGCTGGATCGAATTATTCGCAAGTGCCTGGAGAAGGAGAAGGAACGCCGGTACCAGTCGGCCCGCGAACTCCTTGTCGACTTACGCAATCTCAAGCGCGACAGCGATTCAGGTCCAGTTGTGGCGACGAAAGCGGCGTCTTTATCCAGGCGCAACTTGCGCAAGGCCATTGACTCGCTGGCTGTGTTGCCGATGGCTAATGCGAGCGCCGACCCGAACACTGAATACCTCAGCGACGGCATCACCGAAAGCATCATCAACAGCCTCTCGCAAATACCCAAGCTGCGTATCGTGCCACGGAGCACCGTGTTTCGCTACAAAGGCCGCGACATGGATCCCCAACAGGTTGGGCGGGAACTGGGTGTCCGCGCAGTCCTCTCGGGAAGAGTGCTGCAGTTGGGCGACAACTTAATCATCAGTACTGAGCTCGCAGACGTAGCCAATGAATCGCAGCTTTGGGGACAACAGTACAAAAGAAAGCTGGCCGACATTTTCGTGCTGCAGGAAGAGATTTCTAAAGAGATTTCCGAAAAACTGCGACTCAGACTCACCGGCGAGCAGAAGAAGCGTCTGACGAAACGTTTTACTCAAGATCCCGATGCCTACCAGGCATACTTGAAAGGACGCTATTGCTGGAACAAGAGAACGGCGCCGGCTCTGAAAAAAGGGATTGAGTACTTTCATCAAGCCATCGAAAAAGATCCCACCTATGCACTGGCTTACACCGGATTGGCGGACACATACGCTTTGCTCGGCATTGCTGAATACGGAGTGCTCCCTCCCCGCGATACCATGCCGAAAGCGAAAGCTGCCGCACTGAAGGCTCTGGAAATCGACGACACGCTCGCTGAAGCTCACACGTCACTGGCTCACGTATGCGCATTTTTCGACTGGGATTGGGCGGCTGCCGAAACTGAGTTCCGTCGCGCTATTGAAATCAACCCCAACTATGCTTTTGCCCACCACTGGTATGCGCTTTACCTGGCCGCAATGGAACGGCCGGCTGAAGCCATTGTGGAAGAGAGGAAAGCACTGGAGATCGATCCTCTTTCTCTGATCATTAGTAAAAATGTAGGCACAATCCTGCACTATGCTCGCCAATATGATCAAGCTATCGAACAATACCGTAGGACGCTCGAGCTTGATCCTGATTTTGTCCGCACGCATCTTTTTCTCGGCTGGGCTTACGAGCAGGACGCACGGTTTGAGGAGGCCGTTTCAGAATTTGAAAAAGCCCTCGCTCTTTCGCCGGGCAATACGATAATGCAGGCGGCGCTCGGCCACGCATACGCCGTCGGCGGAAAGATGGATCAGACGATGAAAATACTGGAAGAACTCAAACAGAGATCAACATCGGAATATGTTCCAGCCTTCACTCTGGCGATGGTGTATGCAGGGCTTGGCAAGGGCGAGGAGGTATTCAAGTATCTGGAGAAAGCTTTTGAAGAGCGCTCTAGCTGGATGGTTTCTCTCAAGGTAGAACCGATGTTCGACAGCTTTCGGTCCGACCCCAGATTCACTGATCTGGTCCGCCGCGTTGGGCTGAGACCGTGAGATATATTGCACCGGGCCGCTTTCGGCAAGAAACGTCTACCCTTGGCCGCGGTTCTTATCGTTTGTTTTTGCCGAGTGGCTGTGTTTCAATCTTGGTTGTACCAGCCGGAATTGTTCACAAATATCTACCGCAAAGACGCAGAGAACGCAGAGATACCGCAGCGCGATATGGCGGCAATCAAATATTGCGGCGAGGACAGCAGCAATAGGCCAGAGACGCCGAAGGCGTCAGATATGTCAGAGCCCGGAGCGTAAGCGACGGGTCCCGCAGATTGTCACGTGGGCGGGACCCGTCGCTTACGCTCCGGGTTCTGACATATCGGTGAGCAGCAGAGTCGCGCACGTTAGTGCGGCGCTTGCTGCGACGCAGGCCGCGAAATGTCTGCGCTGGCCGCGGTTCTTATCGTTTGTCTTTCCTAAACGGCTGTGTTTCAATTGAAGCTCGCCCGAATAATCCGCGGAATTAAAAGGGAGGCCCCCATGCACCACCATCTTTTGCGACACACTGTCTCGTTGAAGCTGATGCTGTCGGTCACTTTGATCGCTTTCTCCATTACGGTGGTTACCGCACAACAGCCCGTCGGAAGCATTTCCGGCATCGTCACTGACCAGACCGGCGCCGTCATTCCCGGCGCCACAGTGACGGTGACTTCACGTTCCACCGGGGCCACGCGAACCACCACCACCAACGACAGCGGTTTCTTCCTCGTTTCAACGCTGCTGCCCGGCGAATATAAGGTCAACATAGAATTTCCAGGGTTTGCGCTGTTCGCCGCCGATCGCGTCGTCGTCGAAGTGGGCCAGATGCAAAGAGTGAACGCCGCGCTCCAGGTGAAGGAAACCAGTCAAATCATCGAAGTCACTGGGCTGAATACCCCCGCGATTGATACGGCCCAGAGCACGGTCGGGGGCGTGATTAATGTCCAGCAGATCGACCAACTCCCTCTGAATGGACGCAACTATCTTGAGCTGGCGCGCCTTCAACCGGGCGTCGAGATTCAGGAAGGGCGAGCCTTCGATCCCACCAAGAGCCGTTATACGGGCGTTTCCATTGGCGGCAGAAACGGGCGTGAAGCCCGCATTACGATCGATGGCGTCGATGCCGTGGATGAGCATGTCGGCACGACCACGATTAATATTTCGCAGGACAGCATCCAGGAATTCCAGGTATCGGTCGCCGGAGCGGACAGCTCCACAGGCTTGAGCGCCACGGGCGCCATCAATATTATTACCCGGCGAGGCAGCAACGACATTCACGGCGCCGGCTTCTTTTTTGGCCGCAGTTCCAAACAGTCCGCTCGCCCCAGCTTTGCCGCAACCAAGCCGAAATTCGATCGCGAGCAAGGCGGGTTTAACCTGGGCGGGCCATTCGTCAAAGACAAGCTCTTCTGGTTCGCCAATTTTGAAAAGACTCATGAAGGCTCCGCCATCGGAATCAGCACCCCCTATTTCCCCAGCCTGACTTCTTTTGAGGCGCCGTTTAACGAGCGTTCCAGCACGGCGCGGGTGGATTGGCGCTTGCCTCGGCAGAATGATTTCTTTTTCCGCTGGAGTCGCAACGACAATGCCAATTTCGGCGGTTTCGGGGGGAGCCGGTTGCCGTCGAGCGGTAATATCAACAAGAATTTCACCAATCAATATGTCGCGGGCCTCGATACGGCGCTCTCACCAAAGTTAACCAACAGCTTCCGCGCCTCGGTCACCGATTTTCTCAACCGCGTTGTCTCTCCGCCGGAAGCCGCGAGAAGCATCGTCGTACCGGGAACGGAGGGTTTCCGCATTGTCACCGACGATGGCTTGCTGATTGCCGGACCGGACAACATCACTCCGCAATCGACCTTCGAACTGTTCAATCAGTACCGCGACGACCTTACCTATTCATTGGGAAATCACACGCTGCGGTTCGGCGCGGACGTGGTTCACCGAAGAGTGGTCGTGACCAATTTTGTCTTCGGCTTTCCTTCTCTCACAGTGGTGTCGCCGGCTTCACGCAACCCGAACGACCTTCTCAGCGCCTCTCTTGTCGATTTCAGCATTGGAAACCGGAAAGGAATACGCATCCCCGGGACACCCGACAATGCTCACCGCAATAACCGCTTTTCCGGCTACGTCGACGACGTCTGGCGCCTGCGTAAGGACTTCACGCTCAACTTTGGAGTGCGGTACGAAGTCGATTCCCATCCTTTGAATAATGATTTGCCCAAGCCGGATCTGGCCGGACCGTTGCTGCCGCGCGGAACCGCGCCCACGCCGATCGATAAAAACAATTTCGCCCCGCATCTCGGTTTTGCCTGGGACCCCTTTGGAGACGGGAAGACTTCGATCCGCGGCGGCTTCGGCATTTATTACGCGATGCGCATCAGCAACCTGGTGACCAACGAGCGCGCCACGCTGGCGCCCTTTAATTCCGGCAATGACACCATCACCCTGTCGCGCGGCGCATCCGGGGTCGTTGATTTCAATCTGGACGGAAAGCCGGATTACGATTTCACTCCGGCGCTCAGTTCCTCAGCTAAGGGAGCCATGCCTATCATCTCCGCAGGCCAGGTCGTTTATGTGGCTGCGCCAGTCTTGACGATCCCGACCCTGCAGGTGACGCGCACCGGACTGGTTATCAGCAACGATCTTTCTACGCCGTACTCGCAGCAATTCAACATCGGCGGGCAGCGGGAACTTCCCTTGGGCGTAGTGGCCGACGTGAATTTCATCTACAGCCGTGCCGTGCATGAGTTCACGCGCGACGTTGACGCCGCTAATCTTTTTCCTGGAAACGGAACGCCGATCATCCTGGGCGACGGCAAGCCTCCGACGCGGGCAATTACCAAAGTTTTATCCGACGGCTTCTCACGCTATCGAGCGCTCACAGCCAAAGTGGACAAGAGGTTTGCCCACCACTACCAGTTTGCTGCTTCCTACGCGCTGGCGCGCGTCGAGGCGTCAATTCCTGACGGTCTGGGCTTGGGAGGAGGCGCGCTGGTCAACAGAAATGTGAAGGCCAACTTCGGGCCGGCGGCTTTGGACCGCACGCATCGGCTCTCCGTCTATGGGATCGCCGAATTACCTTATGGCTTCCGCCTGTCGGTGATCTCGTCGGCCTACAGCGGGTTGCCCACCACAGCGCTGGTCGGATCTGCAGATTTAAATGGCGACGGCATCAACGGCGATTTGCTGCCAGGGACGGGGCGCGGTTCGCTGGGAAGAGAAATAGATAGCCCGGCCAAACTGAATCCTCTGATTCGCAATTACAACAAGACGGTGGCCGGCAGTGCACTTCCCCGCGGCGGGCGCGCGCCTTTCTTGCTTGAGATTCCTGAGGGCGTGAGCTTCGGCGATTCGTTTATTTCTCAGGACCTCCAGGTCACTAAGATCATCAAGGTGACCGAGCGCGTAAAAATTGAAGCGACCGCGCAGGTCTTCAACCTCTTTAATGTCTCGAATCTTGTCGGCTCCGCCGGACTGCCGTCGAGCGCATTCAATGGAACATTGACGGTGGTTGCATCTGACGCAGCGGGAGCACCCACAGGAGGATTCAAAGTCGGCGGCGACGGGACCTTACTGAACGCCGGCGGCAACCGGGCGCTTGCCGGAGTGGACCGAGCCAGCGGCTTTGGCAGCTTTAGCACCACCCGGCCTTCGATCCCAACGGGCACCGGCCTTCCGCGCGCCGCCCAGTTTGGACTGAGGGTGAGTTTTTGAATTGCGGATTGCAGATTGCAGATTGCGGATTTTGTGCGAATGCGGAATGGGGAATGATCCAATTGCGGATTGCGGATTGCGGATTGCGGATTTTGTGCGAATGCGGAATGGGGAATTCGGAATGCGGAATGATCAAAAAAATTAAACCACGGGGAACACTGGGGACACGGGGAGATAAGATTCTTCTATCAGGAACATCGTAGAACAATGAAGTGGTCGCTTCTGGTCCCCGTGTCCCCAGTGTTCCCCGTGGTTCAGTCTTTCTCTAAGGAACAATCCTGAGCGTGGGTACAACTCCAATCTAATCATTGAAAAACCATAAGCAGCCTGGGGCTCCATCACCAAAATGTCCAAACTCTGGCGCACCCAGCGTGCTTCTTGCCAATCAATTTAGCACGCAGGGCGCGCGCCTTTCCGGAGTGGTCACCAGGTCCTTAATCAGGCATGATCACTGGAATGACTTGCCGTCCATGCTTCCGGTAAATCCGAAAGTCTCGATCCAGTGTGAGCAGCACGCTATCCGAGATCTGCTCCGCCATCCGTACTAGACAGGCATCGGCCAGAGACATGGGAAGATCGGAATAGCGCTTGAGCAGCCTTTGGACGGGCGCAAGTTCTGCCTCCAGGCGAAATGGAATTGCGAGCAGTCCGCGTGTCAGCAGTTCAAGCGCTGCCTGTTGTGCGGCTGGAAACTTTCGCAAAATAAAACACGTTTCGGATAGGACCGATTCGCAGGTCAGCAGTGGCGGCATGATCTCGGCAAAGCGGATCACCACCCAGTCGTGATGCCGGTCCCGGCCATTTAGGTATGCGACCAGCGGACCGGTATCCAGCAACACGTTCCGCTTCACTGGCCGTATCCAACCAGATGCTTCTTTCCTGTTGACAGGTCAGCCGGCCCGCGCACACAACCTGCAAGATCCTTAGACAGCTCCAGAACGGATCCAGAAGCACCTCCCTCTCCCGGAGAGAGATACCTCTCGATCGCCTCGCGCAGAAGAGAAGATTTGCTCGCTCCTTTTCGGCGCACCGCCGCAGTCAACTCTGCGTCGAGCTTGTCAGGTAGCTTGAGTGATGTAGTCTTCATAATACCATACTGGCAGAATCATAATACCATGCGGTTGGGAGGCCTCTCAACCAAATTCATTTCCGGCTCGCATCATTCCGCATTCCGCATTCGAGAATTTCCTCGCGTTGGAAATCCCACCCGCCGCAGCAGATCCGCGAATCGCGGGTCCGAGCGAAGGCTGTCCCACAGCGGCTCTACCTTGAGCCAGACCAGCCACGCCGACCGCACCTCATAAGCCTTTTGCAGCCATTCAAACGCCTGGTCCTTCTCGCCTAGGGCGGCATAAATTTTTGCCATGTCAGCCGGCGCGACATAACGTCGCTTTGACAAATCCTTCAATTCCTCAAGCGTCTTCATCGCCTCGCCTCTTCTGCCTGCCAC
>DASYPF010000097.1:0-5443 GCA_036006905.1 Acidobacteriota bacterium | reverse complement strand
CCAGGCACTATACATTAACCGCTTGACTGCCAATCACATAATGCAAATCCAATTTGAAATGTAAAACAAACCGTATTATGCAACGTTCCCGACGTAAGGCTGGATAGCTAAAGCTGTGGTGTGCCTTCATGCTCCGGAATTCAGCTTTTTTCCATGTGCTCTGCGTCTTCCGTGTCCTAGGTTCGCTTCCAGCCAGGCATCCATCAAAGTGTAAAGGATGTCCTGATACAGTGCAGGCACCGCTATCCCTGCTGGTTTCACGTTGTGAACAATCAATGTTACCATTTGAATTCTTTCCTTGACAAGGCCCGGACACCTTTGTCACAGTTCGGCTCATCCAGCCGTTTCAAAGGAGAACACTATGTCCCCTTCTTTTTTTATTTGGACTAAGCGATTCCTGGTTTTCCTCATCGCCTTGGCATTGGGCGCACCCTTGATGGCGCAAACGGTGAGCGGAACGATCTCCGGCACCGTCGTTGATCCTTCTGGCCAGGTTATTCCAGGTTCGACGGTAAGCCTGATCAACGAGGCGACCGGCGACAGCCGCACCATGCTTACCAGCGACGAAGGCTCGTTTGTCTTCACCGCGGTCCAGCCGGGCAGCTACACGGTCAAGGTCGAGCAGGTCGGCTTTGCCATTTTCGAGCGCAAGGGGAATAAGCTCACGGCCAACGAACATCTCTCGGTGGGGAATCTCACGCTGAAGATCGGCGAAATGAGTGAGACCATTACGACCACGGCGGAGGGAACGCCGGTACAGACGGACAGCACCGAACATTCGGCGCTCGTGACAGCCAAGCAACTCGAACTGGTTTCAATCCGTGGCCGCGATGTGACCGAGTTGCTGCGCGTGCTGCCTGGCGTCACTTACAGAGAGCAGGGCGAGTCGGCCGGAAACAGCTTCGGCAGCTCTTCTCCCAACATCCAGGGCGGCCGCGACAGTTGGAATACGTTCAATGTCGACGGGGTGCGGGGAAATGATCTGGGGAGCCCTCGAATCTTCAGCAGCACGGTTAACTTCGATGCCATTGACGAAGTCAAAGTGCTGCTCAATAGCTACCAGGCCGAATACGGAGGGAACTCCGGCGCGTCGGTCAACATCGTCACCAAGTCCGGAACCAGCGACTATCACGGCAGCGCTTACTGGTTCAAACGGCACGAAAAGTTCAACGCAAACAATTTCTTCAATAATGCCAATGGCGTCAAGCGGCCCCGCTATCGCTTCAACACGTTCGGCGGGACGCTTGGAGGACCTGTCTGGCTTCCGCACGACAAGCTCAAGGACAAGCTCTTTTTCTTCTACTCGCTGGAAATCGCGCAGAATCAGAATCCTCAGCCATTGCGGCAGGTCACCGTCCCCACAGCACTGGAGCGGAAGGGTGACTTCTCACAATCGCGCAACCAGGCAGGGCAACTGATTCTAATCAAGGATCCGCTTAGTCCCAATCCATGCACCAGTTCGAATCAAAGCGGATGTTTTCCCGGCAATATTATTCCCGCCAATCGCATCAACTCGAACGGCCAGGCGATCCTGAAGGTTTTTCCTTTGCCGAACTTCGTCGATCCCACCGGTAATTTCAACTACACCTTTCAGGAAAGCATCAAGATCCCAAAAAATCAGAACCTTCTCCGGGTTGACTATAAGGCGTCAGAGAAAGACAGTTTTTATGTGCGCGCTTCGACGTGGTACGCCGACAATCAAGGCATTGCTGTTCCGGCGGGAACGGCCAATTGGGGTTTGTCCGGCCTCCACTACACGTTTACCGATAATGGCATCCTGGGAAACTGGACGCGTATCATCACCCCGACCATTGTGAATGAAGCTTCTTTGGGGGTGCGTCACAGCGTAGAAGACGGTCCACCGCTGTCCGATGCGGAACTGGCCAAGATGCAGCGATCCACCTATGGTTTCACGCTCGGCCAGTTCCATTCGGAACTCAATCCCCTCGGGGTTATTCCCCGCGCCTCGTTTGGTTCGGTTCCGGTCAATCCGGCAGCGATTACCTATGACGGTCGATATCCTCTGAGGGGCGCCGACACGTTTATCACCTTTGGTGACACGATCTCAATCATCCGCGGCGCGCATACATATAAGGGGGGTTTCTACTTCGAACGCGCCCGAAACTACGAAGGCGCCACAGCGACCTTTGCGGGCGACTTTGACTTTAGCCGCGACACCAGCAACCCCAACGATACCGGCCACGGATACGCCAATGGCCTGCTCGGCAACTTCCGCCAATATACGGAATCCACTACGCGCCCGAGCGGTGAGGGACGCCAGAGCCTGATTGAGTGGTTCGCGCAGGATTCGTGGAAGGTCAATCGCCGTCTCCGACTTGAATACGGCGCGCGTTTTGCCTGGTTTCAGCAGTGGTATCACAATGTCCCCGGGAAAGCCGCCGCGTTCGCGCTCGAGCGATATGACCGGTCAAAAGCGCCGCTCTTGTTCCGGCCGGCCATCGCCGGCGGCACGCGCGTTGCGCAGAACCCGGTGACGGGAGCGACTTTTCCAGCCGTGTTCATTGGCGCGATCGTGCCCGGCACCGGAGACCCGTACAATGGCATGGTCGTCGCTACGGATGCCAAGTATCCGCGAGGATTTAAAGAACCGCCCGGACTCCTGATCCAGCCGCGCTTCGGATTTGCGTGGGATTTGCGCGGCAATGGAAAGACAGCCCTGCGCGCCAGTGTGGGCGTATTTCATAACACGCGCACCACGGCCAACACGGTCTGGAATGTGATGCGCAACCCACCGATCCAGGACAACCCTCTCTTTTTCTACGGTTCAATGGATACGCTGCTTTCGGCAACCGGCGTGCTGGCCCCCAGCAACGTACAGGGATTCGACAGGCACAGTGATACGCCCGTGACCTATAACTACACGATGGGTGTGCAGCACGAAATCGGATTCAACACCGTGCTGGATATTGCTTATGTGGGATCAGTTGGCCGTCACCTGCAGGGGACGGTAAATCTGAATACCTTGCCGTTCGGCGCGAGATTTGATCCGAAAAACTTTGACCCGACTCTGTCCGGCAACAGGCCGCTGCCGGACAATTTTCTCCGACCGTTTCCCGGCATCGGCAACATCACTTATTACGAGACGGCCTCGACGTCCAATTACAATGCGCTTCAAGTCGCGGCCAATCGCCGTTTTACTTCCAAGCTTCAATACGGGGTTGCCTACACATGGTCCAAGGCCATGGATTATGGGGACGGCGATACCGACGGGCTGGCGCGTTACCGCTCGCGCCGCGTCTGGAATTACGGGAGGGCCGGATTTGACGAGACCCACGTGATGGTCATCAACTACACCTACGACCTGCCGAAGGTGAGTAACCTTTGGAGCAATGGCTTCACGCGATATGCTCTCGATGACTGGCAGGTATCGGGTATCACCGCGTTTGCCAGCGGGCAGCCGCGGGGGATCAGTTTTAGCACCTCGGATAACGCCGACATCACGGGCGGCGGCGATGGCTCGCGGGTTGTTATCACGGGAAACCCGAATCTGGACAGTGGGAACCGCGGTCTGCTCCAGTGGTTCAATACTTCCGTGATAAAGCGGCCTGCTCAAGGCGACCCCGGTAATGCGCCTAAGGATGTATTCCGCGGACCGGGTTTCAACAACTGGGATTTTTCGTTGTTCAAGAATATCCCCGTGACCGAAAAGGGCAAGCTGCAGCTCCGTTGGGAGTTGTACAATGCATTCAACCACACACAGTTCGATGGCGTAGACAACGCTGCGCGTTTTGATGCTTCTGGCGGCCAGATCAACCAGCGCTTCGGCCGGGTCACCAGCGCGCGCAATCCGCGTCAAATGCAGTTCTCTGCGCGGTTGACGTTCTAATGAGAATTCATGCTGTCAGTTTACAAAGGCTGAAGTTCAGCTTCTAAAAATACGGCCGCAAATGAACGCGTATGAACGCGGATGTTTTTGACCGCCGTAGGTAAAAGGTAGGAGAAAGAAGTCAGTCAGAAGCATTCGCGTTCATACGCGTTTATTTGCGGCTACTCTTCAAGTACAATCACCGAAGCGATGCGATCCGGAGCCGCCTTTGGTACCTGAATTGTGATGCCGCTTCCGTTCTGAGTAAATTTCAAAACCTCTTTTGAACCGGCAAGCAGACGGGCTTTCTTCACATTTTTTCCCCATGCCGGCACTTGCAGTTTGCCATCGGCAGGCCAGTCAAAAATGTGTAAATAAACTCGTCCGGGTTTGCTTGTGGCGCGGCCGAAAGAAAGCTGAGTGGTAAAAGGGCTGGCCGTGGTTCCGTAAATTGCTTCACCATTCGTCTTCATCCATTTGCCCATCTCGGCCAGGCGCTCGACACTTGGTTGCGGAATGACTCCCTCGGCTGTCGGTCCGACATTGAGCAGGTAATTTCCTCCCTTCGACGCGATGTCGATCAGGTTGCGAACCAGCGTCTCAGTCGATTTCCAGTTATCGTCATAGAACTTGTAGCCCCACGTGTTGTTCATCGTCATGCAGCTTTCCCAGTCGACTCCAGGCAGACCGGTTGCGGGGATCTGCTGCTCGGGGGTCCCGAAGTCCCCCGCATACTGCTGGTCTTCCTTATTCATCCCCTGCATCCCTTTGCGGCCTTTACCGACGCGGTTATTAACAATGATGTCGGGTTTGAGGTTTCGCACAAACTGGTAGAGCTCTTTGCCGTCCGGCTCGGTCCACCAGTCAGGCCACTCTCCATCAAACCACAGCACCATCGGATCGTAAGTCGAAATGAGCTCGTGTAGCTGCGCTTTCATATATTTGACGTACTCTTCCTTGCCGCCCGGATGCATCTGGGTGACGCGGTGTCCAGCCGTGGGGTCCTTCCCCGGAGCATCGACATACTGGGATGGGTGATGCCAATCCATGATCGAGTAATAAAAGCAGAATCTCAGCCCCTGCTTCTTGGTTTGCGCGGCGAGCTCTTGCATCGGGTCTCTCGCAAAGGGAGTCGCATCAACAATGTTGTACTTGCTGATTTTGCTGCGATACATCGAGAAACCGTCGTGATGCTTTGATGTGATGACGATGTACTTCATGCCGGCATCTTTTGCGAGGCGAACCCACTGGGCAGCGTCAAACTTAACCGGATTGAATTGCGCGGCGAACTTTTCGTATTCGACGCGCGGGATGTTGGCCCAGGACATGATCCATTCGCCAATATCCTTCGCGCGTTGGCCTTTGTATTCGCCGGCGGGCACAGCATAGAGGCCCCAATGGATAAACATGCCAAACCTGGCCTCGCGCCACCATCTCATGCGCTGGCTACGCTCTGTCGCTGTTTCCGCGCGTATTTGGCCAGTCCCGCCGTTGCCAGCCACCTTCGGTTTGCTGCCAGCCACCTGTGCATATTGCGCTGCCGCCGGGCCACCAACAGCAAGCGCAAGCAGGATCGCAACCGGGAACAGAACTGTCGTATTTGAGAACAATCGTTTC
>DASYPF010000096.1:0-4910 GCA_036006905.1 Acidobacteriota bacterium | reverse complement strand
GAAGAAGGCCTCGACACCGAATTCCAAACTTCGAGCAACAACGGCGACGAAGAGGCGGTGGCGGAAATCATCCGCAGTCCGTTCGTTCTCGTCGGCCAGTCGGATGCCGGCGCGCATCTGATTTACGATGCGGGCTTCGGCTATGCGACCCGTTTGCTCGGCTACTGGGTGCGCGAGAAGAAGATCATGAGTCTGGAAGAGGGCGTGCGGAAACTGACCTTCATGGTTGCGTCGATCTTCGGCTTGCACGACCGCGGCCTGCTCCGGCGCGGCATGGCGGCGGATTTGGTTCTGTTCGATCCGGCGACGATCCGAGAATGCGAGCCGGAAATGGTTCAAGACTTGCCGGGCAACGAGAAGCGCTTCATTCAAAAGGCGCTGGGTGTTGAGATGACGATCGTTAACGGTGAAGTGCTCGTCGAAAGAGGCCGTCACAGCGGCGCGCTGCCCGGCGCTGTCTTAGGGAACGGCAACGGACACAGCCTGCAGGTCGCGGCGTAAAGAAAAATTAACCCAAAAAGAATTTCGACTTGTAGGGGCGGGTTTGAAACCCGCCCTTCGAGTTTCTGACCGAGATGAATTCCGATGCCTGTTGTTTCGATGTTTTATGGAATTGTCGTTCTGATGTATTATTTCGACAATAAGAAGCATCACCAGCCGCACGTGCATGTTGAAAGTGGCGACGATGAAGCGGTCATTTCCATCCCAGACGGTGGCATCTTAGAAGGGACTCTCCGAAGCGCTAAACTCAAGTTGGTAGAGGCTTGGATTGAAATTCACCAAGAAGAGTTAATGAGAGATTGGCATTTGGCAGTTAATGGGCAGGCAATTTTTCGCATCGAGCCGCTGAAATAAAGGAGAAGTGCGATGAAAAAGGTTGTCGCTGTGAAGGCAAACGACGATTTTTCTCTCGACCTAAAGTTCAACGATAACAGCACCAGGAGATTCGACGCGCGGCCCTACCTCGACTTCGGCGTGTTCAACGAGCTTAAGGACATCAAATATTTCAAACAAGTGAGAATTGCCTACGGCACTGTGCAATGGCCGCACGAACAAGATATTAGCCCGGATACGCTATATCTCGAAAGCCAACCCATCGAAGGTTCCAAAAACGGTGCGTCAGCGGGAGGAAACCCCTAAGGCTGTCGGTGCGGCCGCGTAACGGCGGTTCGCACGCCTTCATATTGCCGATCTGAATTCTATCCCCACGGGTGTCAGCTGCACAGCGCGCGATGAAGGAATATCCGGTATCGAATGACGGGATGGATTAAAGAGGTGAAAAATGGGCGCGACTGAAAAAATTGCCCGGTTCATAGTGGACACCGGCTACCAAAATATTTCGCACGACGCCGTGAAGAAGGCCAAGCGCACGGCGCTCGACTGCGTGGGCGCCGCCCTGGCCGGCGTTTCTGAGCCGGTCAGCCAGGCCATCACAGGTTACGCAACGAAGCTCGGCGGGCCACCCCAGGCGTCCGTATTTGGCGCTGGACTCAAAGTTTCGGTTCCAGACGCTGCTCTGGCCAATGGCTGCATTGCCCACGCTCTCGACTACGACGACTGTGGTGTGAAGATTCCGGACCCAATATCCTTGGGACCGAGGATGTCCAGAGTTTGAACTTTCAATGCTAACGCCTTGGCGGCGAGTTCAATCTCTTTTAACGCTTGCGCATTCGCCGGATTGGTTGAAATCCCAAAGACCGCCACACGCGAGAGCTTGGGAACGATCTCCTTGAGAAGCTCCAGTCGCTTGCCGGCTATCTCCGGTGCAAGAGTAGACAATCCGGTGACGTTTCCACCAGGCCGCGCCAGACTGGCGACGGCGCCGGTTGTGACGGGATCGCCATCCTATGCCGTGACGATGCGTATGGTAGTAGTTGCTTCTTTGGCCGGACCGGTTGCTGACGCGCCAGCCGTGACAATGACATCGACCTTCGCCCGCACCAGCTCAGCCGCGAACGCGGAAAGACTATCAGATTTTCCATCTGCATAGCGATACTCAATAACAATGTTTTTCCCTTCCACATGCCCGAGGTCGTGCAGACTTTTCCGGAATGCCTCCATGCGCGCCGACATGGAGGAAGCTGAGATCGAAGTCAAGAATCCTATCCGGGGGATTTTCACTGGCTGCTGCGCGTGGGCGAAGGAAACAGTGGTCAAAAAGATAGTGGCCAGTTGCCAGAGAAGAAATTTTATTTTTGCCTTTTTGCATTTTTACTTTTGCTTTACCTAATGACCCTGTCTGTTCGCGCCGTCACCCTCGGCGGAATAAGGCTCTCAGATCGATCACCAGCTCCAATTTTGTTGGCTGCTGTACCACGAGTTCAGCAGTTTCGCACTTTTAAAAGGGTTGTCGACATACGCCGCACCGCCGAACCGAGTCGTCAAAGCTCAGCCCGCACTTGATGCACTACATCTCGCGTCGATAGGCTTTCTGCAGCACCAATCGTTACGACGTTACGAATAAAGTGATCTGCCAAGCACCAAACAAGACTTTGAAGCTGTACGGTTGGGTGTCTTCGCTACTCCAGGCCTGTCGTGAGCTCAATCGAACGGTTTGCCTCCCACTCATTTTACCCGCGGAATTCGGGTCTAATTGACACGACTGCTGTCGGCGAAGTAAAAGCGTATCGACATATGCCCGAATCACAGAAGGTGGACGGAAATTTGCAAAAACATACGACTGCAAGAATTGTACTCCTTGTCTTCATCTCTGGGCCCATCGCAATATTTTTTCTGGCTGCAGCCGCTATCTTTTTTAGATGGGCAACGTATGAAGCGGCAAAAACGGCGGGGGGTTGTAATTTGGGCCCGACTGGTCTGCCTCCCCTCGTCGACCTAGGACCCGGCCAGACCTATCAGGGCTTTGAGGGTGGCCTCTATCCGGGGGCCAGCAACGTGCGGCCTGCAGCCCACACCGCTGCCGGCCAGCGCATCGCGCAGAGCATCGTGCCGTTGGATGCCAACGGCAAGTACGATCCCCGCGGCAAGATCGTCTTTCTGCCTTTGGGCGCCTCGCCCAACGAATTAACTTGGGGAGGTTGGGCAGCTAGCCCTTCCCCCGGGAACCCTTACTACGACAACAGCATCAAGGGCCAGGCTCTCGCCGACCCCTCCAACAACCCTCAGCTGGTCTTCCCAGGTATGATACTCAGCAGCATCTGCTGCGGGGATTATAGAGATCCCAATGACCCCATATATACGCTTCAAGAGCAACAACTGACGGCCCAGGGGCTCACCCGTCAGCAGGTGCAGATTGTCTGGGTTTACCCGTTTCCTCAACAGGGGCCCAATGGCTTAGATGATTGGAGTTGGCCCTCCTCGGCCTTTATTAACCGGGATTCATGGGAGGCCGTGCTTCGAGCCCTGAAGCAGGTTTATCCTAACGTGAAGATCGCTTACCTCGGGACAAAACATCACCCCTACAGCACTTGGGCCAATGATCCGGCCGCGCATGATTCGGCCTGGTCCGTCAAATGGGCCATTGAGGACCAGATCAATGGCGATCCTTCCCTCAATTATGACCCAGCCCATGGGGCGGTGGTCGCTCCTTGGGCCGCGTGGGGACCGTACTTCTGGGCCGACGACAATATCCCCCGGAGGTATGACGGATTCTTATGGACGTGCGCGGATGTACAGCCTGGACCAACGGGTAAAGACTATAGCCATGTCTCGGCCAGCGGGGTTTACAAACAGGCCACGCTGTTTCTGAATCAGATGAAGAGCGACCCGACGGCAACTCCATGGTTTCTTGCGGGAGTTGCGCCGCCACCGCGCTGATTGCGGTTCAGGAACCCGTACGCTTCGCTCGCTTCTTTTCAGCCCCAACGGGTTTCTTCAGGCGTGCTTCCTGCATGCTCTGTTTCAGCGCTTCCATAATGTCGATTACCTGCCCGCGAGCCGGCGCTCTGGCGAAGGTGGGGTTATGAGCTGACCTTTGCCCTTCTCCTGCAGAAACGCCAATACACGTTCGCGATGCTCGTTGCGGTAAGTGTCCGGCGCGAACTCTTCCGATGCCATTTGATCAATCAGTCCGAGCGCGAGCCTGTTCTCCTCCTCTGAGACTCGCGCCGTCTCACCCTTCCGCACCTGGTTAAAGTCGCGAATCCCGTTTGTGCAAAACATTGTGTGGAGCAAGAGACCGTTTTGGTATGGCCGAATCAGCACCAACTCTTCCTTGCCCCTAGTCACTGTCTTGGCAAGCGCAGCGCGGCCGCTTTTGATCATGGCGTCCATTAGCAGCCGATACGCCTTCTCGCCGCCTTCACCAGCCCCAAGGTAATTCACGGTTTCGTAGAAAACCGGATCGACTTTTGACAGAGGGATAAACTCTCTTAGCTCGATATTTTTGTTGCCCTCCACTTCAAGGTGTCCAGCTCCGCCTCCGTAAATTGGACGTTCTGCTTCTTGCTGGCCGGATACGCCAGAAAACCGAGCGAACGTCGAGCAACAAGCGAAGCGCATCAACGACGAAATGGACGAAGGCCGCTTCGATTATCTCCACTGGTTTCCTGCAGGCAATCGAGCGTATCTGTTCATCAAGCCGGAAGCGAAGCCGATCACGCCATATACCGTCAAGGGCTATTTCAGTCGATGGGTAAAGAAGCAGGAAAACCGTGTCAGGGCGCATCGCGTGAAGGAGTATAACTCGCATTTCAACCGCCACATTCTCAAGGCGAAAGTCGAAGGCGCCACGTTTAGCCAAATCTACCTCACGTCATTGACGGTGAAGGATTTTAAACCACCTTTTTTATGGCCGGAGCTATAGCGCGGGACCAGAAGAGTTGTCAATTCCTTTCTGCTTGATGAAAAACCCACTGTTGTATCGGTCGGCTCGGCCGAAGAGCGATCGGGAGGTGCGCAAGAGGTTTCCTTATGGCGCCGCTCGCTCGAATTCAGAGCGAGCGGCGCCG
>DASYPF010000095.1:0-4492 GCA_036006905.1 Acidobacteriota bacterium | reverse complement strand
TGAGACTGAGGTACCAATGTCTGTCGAAGCTAATGGGACCGCTTGCGCGGTCCGATGGGGTGGGAATCGTTGACCGGGGGTGCCGCGCGCTTCGCGCCTTGGCACCCCCGGCTACTGCTATTCGTCCGCTTCGCGGACCGTGCGCGCCTCCGGCACGCCGACATAGCATTGTAGAGACGCGGCATGCCGCGTTCCGCGTGGTTCATTTCCTTGCCAAGAAGCTACGGCCGGCGGCGCTCGCGTGAGTTGGCGGACACAAAGTTCTTGAAGAGTTGAAAGAGCGGTTTTTCCAAATTGGGAATCGGAAAACGTTGATCCCGCTGCATGCGAACGGATATCGGATGGGATCGAAGTAGTCCAAACCCACACGGGCCGCCGTCGGTAAGCGTGAAATAGAAAGATCTGGTCCACCACGACAGGTCCATGCTGTCGTAGAGGAATTCAAGTTGTGATTCAATCTGGCCATCGGTGAGATCACACGTCCCACTTCTAAAGTTGAATTCCGTCAGCCAAACCGGTTTCTTTCCAAACCAGCCATGCTCCACCAACTCCAGCCCCACCTCTCTCATTTTTGAGACGGTAGTGAAAGCATCCTGGTTATAGCTGTGAATGGTGAACACATCGAACCATTCACCGAAGAAGCGAAGCAGTGGATCGACTGCATTGTTCCGCCAACTGCCCCAGTAATTGTCCAGTGTCGTAATCTCCGGCCCGACGACACCGGCAGCAGGATTGGCCGCCTTGACACCATTGTGTCCCGGAAAAACTATCAGCCTGAAATATTCATTGACGATGTTGTCGTAGGGTTTTTCCGGATTGAAATTCGGTCTCAGATTGGGTTCATTCCAAAGAATGAAGTAAGGCGCCTGACTCGAATATCGCAGCGTTGCGTTGTAGCAGAGATCTTCCCACGCCAGTTTGAAGAGATCTTTTTTTGAATTCGAGATCAACCCGCAATCATCATTGGATTCACTCAAATCACCGCCGCATCCTGCAGGAGCGCCGGTCACCCAGTCGGGCCCTTTCGATAACTGTAGAGCTACATTCAACCCGCGGCTGCGCGCCGCTAAAACGGCAGCGTCAATTTCCGACCAGTCATAAGCGTGAGTACCGCTCTTGCGTCCGGGAATTGGAGAGACGGATCCTACAGGGGGATTGCGCTCGATAAAGACCCAATGCGCTCGAATGATGATCCAAGCCACGCCCGTTTCGGCGCTTTTGTCCATCAGGTAAGGGCCGGCATCCCCGGCAAACTGGGCCTCAATTCGGTGCAGGCCGAATTTGCTGCGTTGCGCGGAAAGATCGGCGGCAGTTAGCAGGATCAGAATTAGAAAGAGAGATATTCCCCGCATCATTATTTCTCGCGCGTCTCACGGCATTAAGAATGCTATCAAGGAAGCCCGGGGATGTGGAATGCCTTAGGTGGCGATTGGAGTGTGCAACAGCGTCAGAGCCCGGAGCGTCAGCGACGGGTCCTGCCAGAGTAAGTCGGCGATCCAATCTTCCTCTGGCAGACGTTGTTACCCTGGCGGGACCCGTCGCTGACGCTCCGGGCTCTGATGCTAAGAGCCAGCATCGTCCTCCTGATCCTCCCCGGGGCTCGGTCTTGGAGGTCATCTAGCTTGCCCATTCTCCCAACTGCTCGAGGACCTTGACCAACGCTTCGTTTTCGAACGGATCCAATTCCGGTCCCCATGGGTCGTGCGCCGCGTCTGGCGGCAAGACCTTCAGGTGCACCAGCGTCCACAGAAGTCGCCGAATATATCCTTCCATTGGGTGCACGAATAAGGCCTGCCCCAGCGCGTCGACCAGGTCTGACAATTCGATAAAGCGAGGGGCATCATGAGCCAGGTACGACTGCAGAAGCGAGCGTTGCAGTCTGACGCAGACAGATCCCATTCCCACCAGAGCCGCGCGCGCTCCACACATGAGGCTGTAGCCAAAAAATCGGTCCTCCCCCGTGATCAGTATCTTTTCGGGAAATTCTTCGGTGACCATATGCGCCACATCCTGGAAGGCCATGACGCTGTCAAGCGTCGCCATTTTGATGCCGACGACTTGTGGCATGGAGAACAAACGACGCAGTAGCCGCGGTGAGTAGCGGATGCCCCCAGCCGCTTCGTACAGATAGAAAAGCACCAGCGGAAGGCCTGTGGATGCGATCTTTTGGTGGTACTCAAAGATCGCCTCTTCCTGATCTTCAACCGTGGGCTGGCGGGCCAGGCGCGTACTTGCGGGAGATCTCCCGGTCGCAGCCGAAGCGCCGGAAGTTGCGGCGCGATTGACGATCCGATTTCCTTCAACCTGCATTGCCTGGCTCTCGGCCGCGCCGCGATACAGTGTTGGAGGATGAACCAACAAGGCATCGGCTCCGAACGCTGCTGCTTCAGCGGCCATGTTGACGGCTCTGCTTATATATTCGTCTCGGGTCGCGATTTCCGGCGGCGAACCGACGCCGGCGATGATGATCTTGTCTTTGCCTAGACTCTGTTTCCACAACGTCAACACTTCTTGCCGCTGCCTGGCGTTTAATTTTAGACCTCTGCCGGTGTGCGCCCACACGGCAACGCCGCTAATCGGCTGTGCCGACAAGTAGGATGTATAGGCCTGGTGTGCAGCGTTATCGATGTCTCTGTGATCGGTGAAAGGGACCAGCACGGCGGGGAAAAACGCGCCATCGAGGCGTTGCCGCCACTGTGCCAAGTCTATGTTACTCATTGTTTTGAAATCTCATCAGAGAGTCACTGGTCCCGTCGATGTCGAAAGTCGAAGGTCGAAAGTCAAAGTCAAGAAGGAGATCAACCCGCTGCGGGACATTTCGACCTTCTCAGATTTTCAACACTTCCTTCCGCACCCGATATTTTTCCACCATTTCCTCGTCAATTTGATAGCCGATGCCGGCCCCCTCTGGCAATGCGATCAGACCGTCGTGTGAAATTTGGATCTCGGGCTCAATGACGTCCGCTTCGAACCAGCGTGAGGAAGCTTCTACATCAGTCGGATAAGTAAACCCAGGAAGCGTGGCCAGATGTAATCCCTGAGCTGACGCAACGCCCAATTCGGGCATGGTGCCGAGCCAGCACGGTAGTCCGGCGCAGCTCGCTCGATCGTGCATCGCCCGAGCTGGCGCGAGGCCGCCGACACGCTGCACTTTAATGTTAATAATCCGAGCCGCACCGGTTCGCACGATCTCATCGAGAGTTCCGATGCTTTCCGCGGATTCGTCAGCGCATATGGGAGTTGCTATCTGCCCTTGTAGTTCGGCCATCTCGGCGATGGAGTCGCGGCAGAACGGCTGCTCGATCATCATCAACTGAAAGCGGTCCAGCTCGCGCAGCAAAGGGAGGTCGTTCAGAGTGTAGGCGCCGTTGGCATCCACGATTAGCGGCACGGTCGGGTATTGGTCTCGTACGGCACGCACCAGGTCAACATCATGTCCGGGCGCGATCTTGATTTTGATGCGATGGTAACCCGCTCGCCAAAATCGCTCGACGCGATCGAGCAACTCATCGGTCGTGTCGTACAGACCGATCGCGGCGCCGGAGGGAATCGGGCGGCGCTCACCGCCCAGCAGCTCGTTAAGCGGCCGGCCCTGCTGCCTGGCGGCCGCGTCCCACACCGCACCTTCCAGTCCGGCTTTGGCAAAAGCTTCACCTTCTATAGAAGACAACAAAGTGTGAAAAGAGCAGGGATCGACTGAGTCGGCCGCCAACGCGGCCGGCGCCAACTGCTTTAAGGCATCCCACGTAGACTGCGGGGTCTCCTGCGAATAAAAGGAACCGCTCATGGGAGAAGCCTCGCCGACTCCTATTCCGCAGTCCGTCTCGAGTCGTACAAGAATAGCGTCCTTGGACGCAATCTCCCCGTTGCTGATGCGGAAGGGTTCGAGCAGCGGGATCTGGATGTGCTCCAAGGTAATCTGCAGGATCCTCATGCTTGAATCGTTTTTTGCATTGTGTCCTTTGTGTCCTTCGTGGTGGAAAGATTTTTTAACCACAAAGGACCTGGCGCAGTAGGGCCGCAACCAAAGGGAATCATGATTAGCCGCGATGGTTTTGGCCCGCCTGAGGCGGGCGTCAGTAAGTAGCCCCGTCCGTAAGGGCGGGGATTTGAAGCAACAAAAACCATCAGAGCTCCGAAGAAGCGATACTCATGTGCCGGTCCTTCGGACCTCAATCCAAATTTAACCTATTTGCCATAAACCCCGCCCTTACGGACGGGGCTACTCACTGACGGCTCTTCGAGCCTGCTCAGCACCCAAAAACTTTGCTCAAAAAACAAGATTCTGCCAACTTGTTACACAAAGGGCACCAAGGACTAGCGAGCGACCTCATACCGCCACCACGGGGCTTGTCCCAGTGGAGCCGTGATTGGAAACTAAGAGCGGCCGTTGCTCCTGCGTCACCACGGGGCTTGCCCCCGTGGAGCGATGATTGAAAAACTAATCGGTCGCGCCGGTGGCAGTGCCGACTTTGAAATCGCTCACTCGATA
>DASYPF010000094.1:0-8902 GCA_036006905.1 Acidobacteriota bacterium | reverse complement strand
TCTTTTCCCTTGTAGCGGAACACCGTGCTGCGCGCCATCACGCGCAACTTCGGCAGTTGCGAGAGGTTGTTGATGAGGCTTTCGGTGAGGCCGTCACTCAAGTATTCCGTATTGGGATCGGCGCTGGCATTGGCGAATGGCAGTACAGCCACCGAATCGATTGCCTCGCCCTGCGCGCGGAAGACAGCGAGCCACGTTCCCAGCGCCAGCAGCACGGCCAGCGCGCCTCCGCCAACCGTTAGAGCCGTCTTTCTGCGCCACCACGGCCTGGCTCCCGTGGTCGGGACGACTGCGCTGACCGCGGCGACGCGGGCCGAGTCCGTATCGCGTTTCAGGCGCTGTAAGTCCGCCCGCAGATCGGAGGCGTTCTGGTAGCGCAGCCTGCGGTCCTTCTCAAGCGCTTTGCTGAGGATGCGCTCCAGTTCCGGCGGCGCGTCGGGATTGGCACGCACCACAGGGGCGGGAGCGCGTTCCAGGATAGCGTGAGAGATAACCCCGGAAGTGTTGCCCGGGAACGCGTGCCGCCCGGTGGCCATCTCATAGAGCACCGCGCCAAAGGAAAACAAATCGGTACGGGCGTCGAGGTCTTCTCCCCTCACCTGCTCCGGCGACATATAGGCCACTGTACCCAAAGCCACGCCTGGGCTGGTCAGATGCTCCGGTTCGCCGGCAGCAAGCGTGGGCAGCGTGGAGGCGCCTCCGCCCATTTGCCGCTGGGGAGCCAGCTTCGCCAAACCGAAATCGAGAATCTTTGCATGCCCGCGCTGCGTCACAAAAATGTTTGCCGGCTTGATGTCCCGATGAATGATCCCTCTTGCATGCGCGGTGTCGAGTGCATCGGCAATCTCAATCCCGAGCTCCAGCAGTTTCTCGACCTCGAGAGGCTTGCCCGCGATTTGTTGCTTGAGCGTGTGACCCTCCAGCAATTCCATTACGATGTAGGCTTGGTCATTCTGCCGGCCAACCTCATGAATGGTGCAGATGTTGGGATGGTTCAGCGCCGAGGCGGCGCGAGCCTCGCGCTGGAATCTTTCCAGCGCCTGCCGGTCTTGAGCCAGTTCTTCCGGGAGAAATTTGAGCGCGACTGAGCGACCCAGAGTGGTGTCTTCGGCCTTGTAGACGACACCCATCCCGCCGCCACCCAACTTCTCCAGTATCCGATAATGCGAAACGCTCCGGCCAATCATAGAGGAGAGAACCAGCCCTTCGGGGGGATACTAGTCGGTACCGGGGAGGACAGTCAATCAGAGTGCGGCAAGGCCAACTCCGAATGATCAAAAGTAGTTACTGTTTTCTTTTGCTCACACGTAACTGTGGAACGGACGAGCTACAGATGTCTTTGTGATTAATCATTCGCCTTCGGAGATCAGCTGCTGGATCATCTTCTCCATTTCTAAGAAATCCTGCCGGGAGCTTTTGCTTGTGCCTGTTGCGCTGTACTCGCCTCCTGGATGGATGAAGCGGATGACGCCTTTCCTGTCGATCAGAAAACTCACTGAAGTGAAGTCCGGATGGAAAACGCGGTTTAACCAAAATTCGTTCAGCGTCGACCAATCGTTGTCCAGAGCCACTGGAAATTCAAACCTGAAATCGCGGACATATTTTCGCACCTGGTCTACGGAACGATGCTCGGGGAGAGGCTTGGGCGTGTACATCCCGACCACTACAAATCCTTTGGCTTTGTATTTCGAATAGAAATAGTTGAGCGAAGGCGCCGTGGCGCTGCACATGGGACAGGTGGAGTCCATAAAGAATCGGAGCAATACAACCTTGCCCCTGAGATCGGAAAGATTCAGCGGCTTTGAGTTAATCCAGTCGCGATTGTTCCATTCGGGCGCGCGAGATCCAATCAGCGCGCGCCGGTCCGAAGCGTGTGAACCGATGGCAATGGGTTTAGGGAATGCGGCAAAGATGAATACTGCCAGGAAAAGCAGCAGTCGATGCCCCATGATTACGATTTCAAAGTTGCGTTTGCTTCCACTTTCGTTGGCTTAAACGGCCCTTGGGCGGATAATGCTGTTCTAAGTATTCCTCGATATCCTTGTTCCCGATACATAAGCAGGCCGGAGCGCGCAATATCTGCGTTTCTCCATCGAGCTCCCTCTTGAGCCGTGTCCAACAGAGGCCCGGACCGTCCTGGAATTTTAAGGGGGACGACCGAAATGCCTCGAATTGAACTTCGAGCATGAATTCGCGCGTCTTCTCGGGTGGCTCGACCACATGAAAATTATAGATACGCGAACTGGTCGCAACGTTAAAGCCAACATACTGGATCTGCATAGCCGATTCTTCTTGATCCCTGCTTAGGGCTTTACAGTGACTCGCTTCCCTGCGTCCGACTTAGTTATCGACGGTATAAAGAATGCCGGTTGTTTAGCGATTTCAAATAACCTTACTTAGTTCAGATAATCCGACAACATTTTAAAGAGTAGCTATAATGTACTAATATAGGTTACTTTACACGATGATGTCAAGATAGTCATCGAAAATACTTCAGGATGAGCAGCACTATAATTAATCATAAAGTTAATTAGAGGTTAACCCGAGTGGATATCTCCTTAGTAATCAGGCATCGGCTGGAAGAATTGGGGCTTGACCAGAAGAATCTGGCAAACGCCGCACAAGTGACCGAGTCATACATCTCACAGTTGCTGACACGGAAAAAGTCGCCTCCGGCACCTAATCGGACTGACATTTATGACAAGATGAGCGAATTCTTGAGGCTCCCGAACGGTGAGCTTGCAAAGCTGGCCAAACTCCAACGTCAGGAAGAATTGAAGAGAAAGCTGGCGGACCCACCCGTACCCTTATTCAAAGAGGTGCGAGAGTTGGTGCTTCGTAAATGCAAACCCGACCAAAAACAACCGGTGCGAGTGATTTTTGAAAAACAACCCTTTGGTGAACTGGAACGCTTAGTCACGCAGAAGCTCTTGGACGTAGTCAAGGGAGTAGCGAAAGAAGAATTGGACAACGACAATTGGGTTCACTTGGTGGCTCGGCTTGGCGGACGAAGCCACGAACAAATGCGCGTTATCATTCTCGAGTTCCTCGACACGGACGTTTTCCACGTGTCGGCTGAAAACTGCGTATGTTTCTTGGATCCGCTGATTGAATCTTGGGACATCGATCTTGCGACTTTTAGCATGGAAATTGTCTTAAACCGAAGAGTAGCGCCTGGAGAGCCGAAGAAATTTGAGTTTGTCGAAAAGGAAAGCGAACCACCTTTGCAAGAGGAGCCGGGGCTTAAAGAATTCCTCCGTGATGTGTCTCTTAGTAGCGACGTTACCGAGGAAGAAATCGAATTTCTGAAAAATCTGAGATTCAGGGGAAAACGGCCTACGGCCCTTTATTATTACCGCGAGTTACAAAACTTCAGAGACCCCCTCCACTTTCGCATTTCATTAAGACCACTGGACGGCTGACTCTGTCCCCTCAATAGTGCTGCCTACTGCTCGCCGGAGCCCGAAGGCTCGGTGCGAGGCGAAGCCTCAAAATTAACTTGATTTGATTAATAGATTGGCCGCTTAAGGGGGATACCTCCGATTTATATTTACAACTACAGTTAATTAACATACGCTAGTTAACGAGTTCGGAGTGGATCGCACTGAAAGCACCCCCTTCTCTGATTGCTAAGCAGGCGGATACGCCTTGAATCTATTTAAAAAATAATAAAATAAAGGAGTTAGACTATGAGCAGTATTAAACCCTTACACGACCGCATTTTGGTTAAGCGTATCGATTCCAACAAGGAAGAGATCAAAGGAGGAATCGTTATTCCGGATACCGCCAAGGAAAAACCCCAGGAAGGGGAGGTCATTGCCGTAGGGAATGGCAAGACCCTCGACAACGGAACCCGATTGAATCTGGAAGTGAAAGTCGGCGACCGCATCCTGTTTGGCAAGTATGCGGGCACCGAAGTCAAGATTGATGACCGGGAATTCCTGATCATGCGCGAAGAGGAGATCCTGGGAATTATCAGCGCCGGCACAAAGAGCAAGAGCGTTGCCGCCTAGTCCCGGGAACCCGCCGCGCACAATAAGTACGCAATAGGTACGGTAACGCCATTATTGAATACCTTGGAGCTGTTTAAAAAAAAAGGAGAAACAAGATTATGACTGCAAAGAAAATTACTCATGGCGAAGAGGCGCGCCATTCCCTCCTGCGTGGAGTGAACCGGCTCGCCGACACTGTGAAGATGACACTCGGTCCCAAAGGGCGCAACGTAGTCCTGGAAAAAAAGTTCGGCTCGCCGGTCATCACAAAGGATGGCGTGACCGTCGCCAAAGAAATTGATCTGGAGGGTCTGGAGAATATCGGTGCATCGATGGTACGCGAAGTGGCAAGCAAGACCAGTGATGTTGCCGGAGACGGCACCACGACGGCCACCGTGCTGGCCCAGGCCATCTATCGGGAAGGCGTGAAGAACGTCGCTGCCGGGGCGAATCCGATGGCCCTGAAGCGCGGTATAGACAAGGCGGTCGAGGCCGCCGTGGCTGAAATAAAGACGATGAGCACGCCGGTGGGCGGCAGGGAAATGATCGCCCAGGTGGGAACGATTTCCGCAAACAACGATAGCAATATCGGCAATATTATCGCCGAGGCGATGGACAAGGTCGGTAAGGACGGCGTGATCACCGTCGAAGAGGCCAAGACCATTGACACCTCGCTGGAAGTCGTGGAGGGAATGCAGTTCGATCGCGGCTACCTCTCGCCTTACTTTGTCACCGATCCGGAGCGCATGGAGTGCACTCTGGAAGATTGTTTGATTCTGTTGCACGAGAAGAAAATCAGTTCCATGAAAGATCTGCTTCCGCTACTGGAACAAGTCGCCAAGGCGGGCCGGCCGCTGCTGATTGTCGCCGAGGATGTGGAAGGCGAAGCGCTGGCGACACTGGTGGTCAACAAACTGCGCGGAACATTACAGGCTGTGGCGGTAAAGGCGCCAGGATTTGGAGATCGTCGCAAGGCAATGCTCGAAGACATCGCCATTCTGGCCGGCGGCAAGGTGATCTCCGAAGATCTTGGGATCAAGCTGGAAAACGTCAAGATTGAAGATCTCGGGCAAGCCAAGAAGATCACTATCGACAAGGACAATACGACCATTGTCGAAGGCCGTGGCAAACAGTCGGACATCGCGGGTCGAGTCAAGCAGATTCGCACGCAGGTTGAGGAAACAACCTCGGACTATGATCGCGAGAAGCTGCAGGAACGGCTGGCAAAGCTGGTCGGTGGAGTAGCGATCATTAAGGTAGGGGCTGCGACTGAAACCGAGCTGAAGGAGAGAAAGGCTCGAGTCGAGGACGCCATGCACGCTACTAAGGCAGCTTCCGAGGAAGGGATCGTTCCCGGCGGCGGTGTCGCATTCATTCGCGCTATCAGGGCTCTCGACAAGCTGAAGCTGGAGGACGATGAAGCGGTCGGTTTGACCATCGTCCGTCGCGCGTTGGAGGAACCGCTCCGGCAGATCGCCAACAACGCAGGCCATGAAGGCGCCGTGGTGGTCGGCAGGGTAAGCGAAAGCAAGGACTTGAACTTCGGCTTCAATGCTGAGACCGAGAAGTTTGAAGACCTTGTAAAGGCGGGCGTCATCGATCCCACCAAGGTGACCCGTACCGCATTGCAGCATGCCGCTTCGATCGCCGGTCTGCTGCTGACTACGGAAGCTCTGGTTTCGGAGATTCCGGAAGAGAAGAAAGAGCCGGCCATGCCGCACGGCGGCGGCGGAATGGGCGGGATGTACTAAGACCCCCGCTTTACCGGGAGCATTCAGGGCCATGATCCGGGCGCTGTTTGCTCCCGATCCGAACGTCAGAACTCGGAGAAGACCCTGAACACCGGCAGAGTCATAATGACAACCGAAGGAACTGCTCACCTCGGCGCTGACAATAAAGCTGGCACTGACCTTAGAATCGACGTTCCATTTAAAAGTATCTGCAGCCTCGGCGACGATCTCGTTGGAATTTTGTGCCAGCCGCGGAGCGGCGCGAAGAATTGTAGCCCTGGGCGTTAGGGCTAACAATTATACGCATTTGGCCCGCGGCCCGGCCGGGACGCGCCCTGGAGATTGGACATTCGCGCCACGCCGTCAGGCGCTCAGAGCCCGCAAAGCGGGCGGCGGTGTAAAGCCCCGGGTGGAGCGAAGCGGAACCCGGGGATACAGAGGAGAGCATTAGGTAGCCCGCCGCAGGCGGGCGGCGGAGTTTCCCACAACAAAGACCCGTCGCCCGTTTCACGGGCTCTCAAACTCGTGATGGGACCGCGTACCCCGGGTTCCGCTACGCTCCACCCGGGGCTTTACGCCCTCGCCCGCTCCGCGGGCTGTGCACCCTCACGCCCTAACAATTATACGCATTTGGCCCGCGTTAGGGCATGTTGCCCAAATCCGAGCCGCGCGCGTAAGCAAGCGGACCCTCCCAGTAGCGACTCTCCACCAGAGCGATGTAACTTGCGTCGATTCGGGCGAAACTCGAACAGAACTGTCGATTCTATCGGTCTAGCCGGTGGAAAATCACTACTGGGAGGGTCCGCTTGCTTTTACGCGCGTGGCTCGGACATTAGCCAACCTCAAGGCCGCACGACCTTGATCTCGCGCACCCCAATCGATGGAGTTTCCTGTTTCTATGCAATAATCGTTTTTGAGAAAGTCAAGGGATTAAAGTCAAGGGATTAATGAGAGAGGACATTCATGGATCGTAGAGACTTTGTCCGCTTAGCCGGTCTGGCCCTGGGAGCGGGGTCTGCAAGCGCGAAATACACTGCGGCGACCGGTCCTGGGGCGGTTGCCGCGCACTTATTGGCGGCGCAGAACCGGCAGACGTCCGGTCGAGCGCTGATGAAAGCGGGCACCCAGCATGGATCCTCGGACGACATTCTCGCGGTGCTTGCTGCTTTGGGAGTCAATCACATTTGCAGTTCACTGCCTTCGGCGCATCTGGATGCGAAATGGTCGGCAGAAGGGTTGATGAAATTGCGGGAGCGCGTGGAATCCTTCGGCATCAGTCTTGACATGGTGCCGCTGCCTTTGAGCTCTAGCTACATCACCCAAGCTGAAAATCCCAACATCATGCTCGGCAAGAGTCCCGAGCGAGACCGGGAAATCGACGACATTAGCCAGATGATCAGAAATACGGCCAAGGCCAGCATTCCAGCGCTGAAGTACAACATGAGTATTCTGGGCGTCGTGCGCACCCGCCCTACCGCCGGCCGCGGCGGCGCGCAGTACAGCACTTTTGTCTACGATGATGCGCGGCAGGAACCTCCATTGACCGAAGCGGGGCCTGTTCCCGCGGACGTTTACTGGGAGCGCATCAGCTACTTTCTCAAGCGTATCATTCCAGTCGCGGAGGAATACAAAGTAAGGATGGCTTGCCATCCCCACGATCCCGGAATGCCGGCCCGCAGAGGATTTCGCGGCGTTCACACTGTGCTTGGAAGTGTCGCAGGACTCAAACGCTTTCTTGAGATCACTCCAAGCGACTATCACGGGTTGAACTTCTGCCAGGGGACAGTGTCGGAGATGCTGGAGAATCCAGCTAAGGAAATTTTCGATGTGATTCGTTTTTTCGGCAGCCGGCGAAAAATCTTCAATGTTCACTTCCGCAACATCCAGGGGAAATTCCTTAACTTTCGCGAAACTTTCATCGATGACGGAGATGTCGACATGCTGCAGGCCATGCGCGTCTACAAGGAGGTGGGCTACGACGGCATGATAATGCCCGATCATGTGCCCAAAATAGCGGGAGGTTCCGGACAGGCTCAGGCCTTCGCCTACACGTTTGGTTACATCAAAGCATTAATCCAGGCGGTGGACGCCGAAGGGACTGCCAGCACAAAGCGAATTTAGGACACGGAAGACACGGAGAACACGGAAACAAGCAGAATTCTGGAACATGAAGACACGGCAGTGGAAAAAATCAATTTGATCGTAGGGGCGGCCCTGCGTGGCCGCCCGACTGGATGCGACATCATTGGAAAAACGGGCGACCACACAGGGTCGCCCGTACAGATGAAATCAATTTTTTCGCGGTTCCGCCTCGATGCTCCAGAATTCGGCTTACTCCGTGTTTTCGGTATTTTCCGTGTCCTAATTCGTTTTTAGCGAACCTGCACCGCAGTAAGCCAGGAGCCTGCCGTGGGCAATGTCCCATTTCTCTGTATCGACAGGCTGGAACCGCCGAGTGGGAAAGGATTGCTCGATCAGGTCACGCGCCTCATCAATTGAGGCGACCGCGCCAGTGGCAACCATTTGCATTGCAAGATTGCCGAGCGCCGTGGCCTCCGAAGGTCCGGCGAGAACTCTCCGCCCGGTTGCATCGGCGGTGAACTGGTTGAGCCTGGCATTTTGCGAGCCGCCGCCCAGCACCCGGATCTCTTCGAACCGAACGCCGCACAGCGATTCCAATTGTTCGAGCACGATGCGGCATTTCAGAGCCAGGCTCTCCAGCACGCCGCGCACGTATGCTCCTGGACCGCGCGGGATTTTCTGTTCGGTCTTTCGACAAAACTCGTCGATTGCCTTTGTCATGTCGTCGGGGCGAACAAAAAGGGCGTCATCAGGATCCACCAGATGACAGAAGGGTTCTTCTGCAGCCGACATCTCCAACAGTTGCATCCAATCCCAGTTCCGCCCATTCTTCTCCCAGGCGCGGCGGCAGCCTTCCAGCAGCCATAAGCCAGTGATGTTCTTAAGCAGCCGGACGGTTCCGCACACCCCCCCTTCATTTGTGAAGTTCATCTGTTGCGCTTCTGGAGTGATTACAGGTGCGGTCACCTCGGTCCCAAGCAGTGACCAGGTCCCGGAACTCAGGAATGCCGTTCTGCCATTGGCTCTGACGGCAGCTACCGCCGAACCTGTGTCATGGCACGCCGGCGCGACAACAAGTGCAGCACCGAGGCCGGCTTG
>DASYPF010000093.1:0-14519 GCA_036006905.1 Acidobacteriota bacterium | reverse complement strand
GCTGAACCTGCCGAGCGGCAACGACTTAAAGAGGAACTCGCACGGATCGTGTTCGGTGAATGATGCCGAAGATCCAGTGGACTAATCTTCCGTCGGCTCTCCGGCAGCATCTTTTTGATCGGCTGCCTTCCTATCGCAGGGCAGGCGCTTCTTTTCGGAAGAATGCTTTTATATCGTCCCAGGAAATCTGCGCCAGCATGTCCGGCATTGGATCTTCTTCGGCATCGTCAAAGTATGTCAACGACTTGAGCACGAACTCCGGGTTGAAGTTAACCCTGTCATACTTTCTTTCAAACAGCTGAAGCATGTCCTTGAGACTGTAGGCATTTGCAACGACATATAAGTCGATGAAGACCCGTTTCTTGCCGCGACTCATAATTGTTGTTACCTTCATGCAGGCGATGTCTCTATGGTCGGCAACTTCCACCTCGCGAAAAGGCTGGGTCGGAAAGAGCATGGGATACTCATAGGCCAAGAAGCTGACCTTCGTTCCCCTGATGGTCGCATACAGTGACTGCTTTTCTTTCTCAACGTGCGAGATGTCACTCATGGCCTGGATCTTTCCCAGCAGTACATCCTCACTGAACGGCTTGCCGCTGAAAAAATCCAGATCAACCGACCGCCGATGGCCAAAGTGGAGAGCGAGGCCTGTTCCACCCGCCAGGTAGAAGTCGGCCAACACTGATTCTTCTTGAAGATCGAGAATGGTTTTCTCCGTCTCCGGAGCTATGGCCTCTGGATGCCACGCGTTCTTTTTATCTTCCATGGAGTTCTCCGCACTCATGAGAGTTTAGAGCCAGACAGTCTATTGGAGGGCAGCGACTTCTTCCGATGGAATGCTGTAGACGAGAGCCCAGAAGTTTGCAGACTTTCGGGACAGGCCGCGATCGGTGCGGACGACTTCGCTTATCTGCTCTTCGGAGAAAGTCTGGCTCATCCAGGCAACCGCCTGGCGATCACCCCGTTCTAGGATGCGGGAGATGGTGTACTTGGGATAGGAAAGCGGCTTGAAATTGTCAAAGTTTACATCCCAAAAGAATGGCCGTAAGTATTGCGGGATCATTCGTTTATCTTACCACAGCCATGTTACCTTTTCAAGGCGCTGTCGGTCAAGGTTCGTTACCTTGGCCTCTAGCGACGAGTTCTTCAAAAAGTACGAGTCGTACGAGATGGAGGCAGCAACGGAGTTCCTCGCGAGGTACAGCAGGACAGAGGCTGAGCTGAGGGAGTCCATCGACTTCTTGATTCGCCATCGGGAGATGATGCGAGACGTGGAACTGAGCCGGCTGGAAGCAGAGGCACACGCCCTGCTGGATAAATTCAACCAGGTGAAGCAGCACAAGTTGCTTGAGGAAATCAGCTGCTTCAAAGACGTTCTGAGCCTGCAGAAGCAGCTCCTGCGGAAGAATGGCAAACCGCGACACTAAGGAGAAATTACGCAAGCTCGCACCCATCGGCGGAAGGCATGCTGATCTGGGCTGGCTACTTTACCTCTCAGGCGAAGCATCAAACCGGCCAACATTTTTGTTACGCGTCGCGGTCACGTCAAGATTTTGGACTTCGGGCTCGCCAAGCTTGTCCTGGGACCACGGCAGCAAGGGGCGACAGGCTTGTCAGCCATGCCCACCGCCGTTTCCGAGGAACACCTGACAAGCCCAGGCTGGCATTGGGCACCGTGGCGTATATGTCGCCGGAGCAGGCTCGGGGAGAGGAATTGGATGGGCGCACTTATCTGTTCGCGTTGGGAGTGGTGCTATACGAAATGGCCACCGGCTGGCAGGCTTTCACCGGCACGTAAATTTGAAGTGATTGGGAATCAGAAATCCGCGTTAATCCGCGTTCATCCGCGGCCAAAAATCTTCGCGTCTTTCGCGCCTTCGCGGTCAGTTTTTCAGACAGCTACTTCTGAGAAGGTTTGAGAGCCGGAATTCGATTCGGATCGAGCAAGCGGCCGTCTACGATAACCGAAGATACCTTTCGCGCATTGCGAATATCGTCCAGCGGATTTGCGTCGACAATCAGAATGTCGGCCAGTTTGCCGGGCTCGACAGTGCCTAAGTCGTGTTCCCGACCCAGAAACTGCGCGCCTACCCTGGTTGCGGCAACCAGCGTTTCCATCGGCTTCATGCCGGACTCGACCAGCAGCTCCAATTCGCGATGGTAAGCCAGCCCGCGTGGCGCATGCGGTACATCGGAATGAGAGCCCACCACAATTCTTACTCCCGCCTGATGGAGTACGCCCACATAAGCCTTCATGTTGGCGACGGCGCGAACCATGACATCGATGTTTTCGCCCTTGTCGCCAGGCTGCCGTTCAAAAACTGCCAGTGTGGGATCAACGAAGGTTTTCTTGGAAGCGAGGAGTCTGGCCAAGGCGAGCGACGCTTCTGAGCGCGGATTGATGGATGCCCACATCTGATAGCGGCCCATCTGGCGGGCATTGTTGTTGGCCAGGACGGCCTGGCGGTATTTTTCAGCTTCTATCGGGGAAATGAGCGGAAGTCCCAGTGAAGTGATGTGTTCGACCCCGTCTATCCCAGCTTCCACTGCATCCATGACGTTGATGATTTCCAGGTGAGCGGTTACCGGAATTTGATGCGCATGGGCCTCCTCTGCCGCGGCGCGAACAGAGGCGAGCGGCAATCGAAAGTAAACTTTAAATGGCGCTGGCTCCCTGAGCCACTTGGCGCCGCACCCAAAGACGAGCTTCGTCGGGGCTAAGAATGACGACGGAGTCTTTCGGATACGCCGGCCCCGGCCCATCCAGGTGCGGTCCGCAAAGGAACAGTCGCGGGGCGGGAATTCCGTGGTCCTGTTGCCAGCGCTTGACCGGCTCGAAGTACTCCATCCAGGCGCCCGGATCGCGCGCCGCAGTAATGCCTCGAGCAACAAACAGAGGGACCAGTGTCGGATCGTCCGCTATGTGGAAATGCAGGTCAACAAAGCCGGGCAAAATGGTCTTGCCGCGTGCGTCGATTTGCCGCGTGCCATCAGGGACGGCAAAACTGCCGGCCGCCCCCACGCGTTCAATGCGGTTGCCGCGAATGAGAATCTGCGCATTCGGCAGGGGCGCCCGTCCGGTCCCGTCAATCAAGAGGCCGCCTTGCAGGAGCGTCGTCTCCTGAGCGAAGGCTGAGATGCTGAGCAAGCAACACGCAAGGACCAGCGCGATCCCAAGGCGCATCGCCAAACCGCACCCATCAGCAAGCGGACCCTTATTCATGGCGAACTCTGTTCCAATCAGGCTGTCAAGATATAAAGCCGTCAACGTCTACGATCACGAGCACACGGTGGCTGTAAGGCCACAACCAAACGAGTGACGCGAGCCATGTCAAGAAAGGCGCATGATCGGCGGCTGCCGGCTTGCTGGCGCCACCCACAGAACCGCGACCGGAAGGAAGCGGCGCGCCAGATTGAGTCATCACCATCAGGCTCGCAAAATCGGAACGTCCCGCATCGTTGTTGCAGTAACTCTGCGTTGGTGTAGTCGCAAAGTGTCACATCGGCGCGCCGCTCCCTTCCGGTCGCGGCTCTGTGGGCGCCGGCGTCAACGCTGCCACACACCGACCCGAACTGCGCGCGAGTATTCTTCATCTGCTCCCTAACAAAAATCTGGTTGAAAAAACCAGATTTCAGGGTCCGGTATCACGTGCTCGTCGACGTGGACGTGAATGTGATCGTGGCCGTAGTTGGTGGCCAACCGGCACTGTTGACCGACGATCTCCACTTCCAATGAATCTCTCCCAAAAAGCGTTGAACAAAATTCAACACTTTTAGGAACTAATAGCATGGCCGATAGTATAATGCTTCGAATTGGACTTAGTTAGACTCGCGACAAAAACAAAAGCTGATTGCTCTTGCTATAATTTATGAGGGGGAAGAAGAAAGCGTGACTTCTGATAGTCCCGTGCTCTGTGCCACCTTTACCGGCCGCAAAGATTCTTACGCTCGCCGTGTCCCCGTGTCGCCGCGTCCGCGTGTCCCTGAGGTTTTGGTTGGGGCTACGCCGCGCTAGGCCTCCGTGGTGAACATTCGCGAATAATCCACTCTAGCAACCCCATGACAAAGAAATTGCCGCTCGCTGTTCCCTTGTTTCTGCTGAGTACGCTGGCAATCCCTCAAGCAGTGCAAAGATCCGAGACTTCACTTCCGAATCAAGGCAGTAATCTGCCAGATATCGCCATCTTCCTAACCGATCAGCAGCGTGCCGATGCGATGGGAATAGCGGGAAGACCGGGATTGCACACGCCCGCTATGGATCGCTTGGCGCAAGAGGGCGTGCGCTTTACCAACGCGTTCTGCGCCACGCCGCAATGCTCTCCGTCACGAGCGGCACTGCTTAGCGGTCGATATCCCCATCGAACCGGTGTGATGGGCAACGTCGAAGCTCGAGAGAGCGCCGGGCAATCGGCACCGCTCGATCCTCAAATCTCGTCGCTTGGGAAAATCTTTTCCCAGGCCGGATACCAGACTGCCTATTTCGGCAAATGGCATCTAGGCAACGGTCCTCGCCTGCACGGATTTGACATCGATGGGTCTGGGGATGGACGAGCCGTTGCGGCAGGCGTCATCAATTTCCTGAACAAGCGATCTGCGGCGTCCGGCATGCGGCGCCCTTTATTGCTGTTTGTTAGCTGGTTGAATCCGCACGAAATCTACCAAATCGCCGGGCAGGTCGACACGTCCGGGCTTCGCCTAGCCGGGCTGTCTTTGCCGCAAAGTTTGAGCGACGATCTCTCGCAGAAGCCCGTTCCCCAGCGGTTGTATTTGCAGGAGGATCAGGGGAAGCCGTTCCGTTCCTACACTGCCAATGACTGGCTTCGCTACATCGCGTTCTACAATAGCCTGGTTGAAAAAGTAGACCAAGAAATTGGCCGGGTGCTGCAGGCCCTGCGCAGCCAGCTACCGAATGTGCTGGTGGTATTTTCATCCGATCACGGGGACTTGGGAGGAGCCCATGGCCTTCCGTTCAAAGGACCGGCCATGTACGAAGAACTGGTGCGCGTGCCGCTGATTATTTCGTGGCCGGGAAAGATCCGGCCTGCGGTCAAAGATGAATTGGTGAGCAACATCGATGTCCTTCCGACCTTGTGCGAGCTTGCCGGTTTGAGGCCGCCGGAGAGCATTGACGGCGTATCGCTGCAACCGCTTCTCACCGGCGGCCGAGACACCTTCAAGCCGCACGAGATGATCGTGAGCGAATACTACGGAAAGCAAAACTGGCGCGTTCCGATTCGCATGCTGCGCACCAACCATTGGAAATACGTTCGCACCTTGCACTATGGCGAGGAACTGTACGACCTGCAACACGACCCGCACGAGCTGCACAATTTAGCCACAATGGGACAACAGCAAGAGACGCGCAAGCGCCTTTCCGAGAGGGTCGAGCGCTGGATGAAACAGACGCAAGATCCATTTCTCGGTTTGACTGTGACGGATCGCGCCGGACGGGTAGTCAAATAGCTTTGGTTCGATTTTGTGTTGATTGTCAAACCCTCAGTTGGCAGAAGTAGAAAACCCAGGGTAAAGCAACCAGTGCAGCACGATGGTGGTCAAAGTCCCCCGGCCGTAAGAATGTGCCCTATGATTGGCAGTCGCTGGGCTGCGGCGTTGGTGAGGCGGCAAACAGTCGCCGACATGGCTTTGCAATCCAGCGCGCCCATCGCGCCGATCGGGCAATCCTGGCACTGTCGGCTGCTATGCCTGTGTTCGCGTACATCTGACGGTAGAGCTTTGAAATCAAGACGAAGGCCAGCCGGCTCCGCAGTGACTTTACGCAGCGGGAACGCTCCCAGATTAACGGCAAGCTGTAGAAACGATCCCAGGTCGCTTGTGTCCGTTGGCGGATATCCTCGGCAGACATCACCGGATGCGGCGAATAAATCTTCGGGCTCAGGGCACGCGGAATGAGCCAATGTCGGGTCAGGGGAATGCCGGCGATGTGTGTCCTGTCGCCTTCCATGTTTTTTTCCCAGCGGGCGAAATCCACCGTTCCGGGAAAGGGTGTCAGCATCAGAAACTGCGCGAACGTCACATCCGCCCGTTGCGCCACGGCGACCGTCGCCTCAAAGGTCTCGGGCCTGTCGCTGGGCAAACCGAAGATAAACGACCCCAGCACGTGCACCCCGTGACGGCGGAATGTCCGCAATCGGTCGACGAGCGCTTCTCCAGCCCAGTTGAAGTCTTTGTAGACGTCCTTCAGCCCTTCCGTCGTCACCGATTCGACGCCCACGAGCGCTCCCTTGATGTTCGCCTGCCGCATCGCATCAAGGAAGGCCGGATCCTCGGCAGCCTCCATGGTAATCTGCGTGAAGAACACCATGTCGGCCGGAAGCTGAGCCAGGCGGGCCATCAGGTCGAATCGTTCGTCGCGAATCGCTTTTAACTCGTCGAGCCGGTGCGTGTCCTGGCGACGAGACGCCAACTGAAGATCTGCCAGGCTCACAGGATAGAAATTGTCGTCGGCAAGCGCGATGAATCGAAACCCGAGGCGCCGCAAGTGGACGATTTCGTCAATGACCCTGCTCGAGGCACGCTGTCGGGGACGCTGACCGTCAGTCCGCCAGACCGAACAGAAGGAGCAGTGCTTGGGACAGCCGCGGACAGTCTGCACCGAACCCCACATGTAACGGTCGCGCGGCAACAGGTCCCAGCGGCCCGGCAGAAACTTGTCCCCGTCAACACGACCGGCTTCATAAACAGGTTTCGGAGCGCCATTCATACAGTCCGCCAGCACGGTCGCCCATGCGATGTCGCCGTCGCCCCTGACCACCGCGTGCGCTCCCCCCAGTGTGTGCGCTTCTTCTGGATAGAGTGTCGCATGGATCCCGCCGAAGACCACATAAGCTCGCCTCTGGCGGGCCATCCTGCCGACTTCGTAGCCGCGCAGCGCATTGCCGGTGTGAATCCCGATGCCGACGATATCGTTGGGTTGGATGCGGGATGGGTCTAAAGGATCGAGCGTTTCGTCGGTGATAACTGGGTCGCCGAAGGAACGTGGAGTGGCAGCCGCAAGAACATAGAGCCAGCGCGGCGTGATGACAGCGACTCCGAATGAGACGTGGCTCGGATTAATGAGATGGACTTTCATGCGTTGCGCACCTCTTCCTTGCTGGTAGATCTTTCGCTCGCTGTCTGAACCAATCACCGCTCTTGGAACAAGGCCACTTGCCCAGGTGTGTCAGATTCCTGCGAATTAGTTGGATCGGCTTCGACAGCTTACAGAATTGGGGCGAGGGAAAGCAACACTTACAGGACGAGCGGGCGCAGGAATGCCGATGCTGGTGTCTGAACGAGGCGTGCTGGCCAAGGGAGAAATTTTCAGAGGGCTTGCCCGGCTTCTCCTGCCGGTTCTAGGCCAAGCCGACCTCCACAAACGCAAACCGAGGTCCGACGACAGACTGCTTTAGCAGCCTTTGGGGATTGGACATTTACGCCTCCGCTGGACTTGTCCCAGCGGAGCAGAAGATTGTTCACTAGAAAGGAGAAAATCAAAAAACACCGGCCTCCACCGGCCTCGTGCCGGTGGAGCCAAGATTGATCATTATGGTTTGGCGCCCTACCTCGAATTACCGGCCACACTGGCCGCCATTTCGGCCACAAGAGCCTCTCTTTTGACACGAAATCTTGGCCTCCGCCGGCACAAGGCCGGCGGAGGCCCGACTGTTTCGGAGAACTCTGTGCTAGTGGAGAATCTTTCGCTCCGCTGGGACAAGCCCAGCGGAGGCGTCGTGTCGCCGTTACAAAGCGAGTGCCACAGTGACATACAGACACTAGGCGAATGTTTTTCTTCTTCCCCACGGAGCGGGCTGATGAACATGTTCGGCCGGCGTAGTTTTCCATAGAACGATGAACAGAATTCAACGTCTTTAGCTACTGATAGCATCGAATTTCCCATGAGCATTCCAACCAGCTCGTTCCTATCTAGCCGAGCCAGGTACGCTCGGCCGTCGTTGTGGCTGGCTTTTCGCTGCCATTTACCAAAGTCCTCCGACCTAACTCTGAGGTAGCCGTGTCTTGGCCTGCTCCATGGCGATCTGGTTGACGTGACTGAGGGCTTTGGATCCGGAAGCTCCCTCAATGGCTTTGACCGCGATGTCTTGAACTTGTCTTTTCGCTTCTTCAAACTGCCCACGGAGGATCTCGATTTCAGCGGACTGTCGGGTCACGCTCTCCTGTAGTGACTTGATCTGCAGCTCGGAAAGGCGTTTTTCAGCCTCAGCGTCTTTCCTCAAGAGAATCGTTTGTTGTTCAAATCTCTGCTCCGTTAATTTCACAGCCTCAGTGGCGGCTCTGTCGATCTCCGTTTTGAGCTTGGCCGGAAATCCTTCGACTTCCTTCGTGAGGCGCACCAAGTCCTCCTCTTTCTCCCTAAGGGAAGCCTCCCGCAACTGCCACTCTTTCTCAAGCGTTTCCTGCTTTTCCTTGTTCTTCTTCTCCAGCAGTCTTATTGCCTCTTCGTATTTATCCTCGGCTTTCTTGCGCTCAAGAGACTTTTTGTACTCGTAGTCTTCTGTTTCCCGCTGTCGCTGCTTTCTGAGATTGTCGTCGTACTCCTTTTGTTCCTGGGCGCGTTCGCGTTCTTCTTCAGCCCAACCGGCGCGCTGGCTTGACATCTCGGCCGCAAGCTTTTCCTTTTGCGCCTGATAATCCTGGATAAGCTGGTCTAGCGCTGTGGCAGAGATGTCGATCTTGTGCAGCCGTTCCAGCTCCCTTGCTTCCAACTGAACCGCCTCGCGGACGCTGGTTAGCCGTTCAACCTCCTGAATAAGCTTTTCGGAAAGTTCACCCAGCGACTTTGAAATCTCAAGGCCCAAGCTTGAAATTTTCTGAACAACCCCCTCGACGGAGACCTGCTCTACAGCCTGGCGGGTCTCCATTTCTCTAAGCTTGGAGAGCTCTTGCGCCTTTGGGCTGGTTGCCTCCTTTTCCTGGGCCTGTTCCTCGATGGTCTTCGAGAACTCTTTCTGAATGTCAGACTTAGAACGCTTCGGTCGGCTCGCGGTCACTCTGGCCATCTTCAACCTCCGGAATCCCCACCTTGGCGGAGAGATCAATGCAAAAATTAATTTATGTGAACGCTCCAACGTAATCCTTGCGGGAGCGCAATTCAATGGATTTTTTGAAGGATCACGCCCTAGAGACCGTGCAGTGGCCACGGCCACAACCCAACCAAAAGCCGATCACGGCTACATGACCCGGTGAACCTGCAGCCAAGGATGTAAGAGGCCGGCGGTAAAACCCGAAGGGTTTACAGAGTATAGCCGGCGGCAGAGCCCGCGCCCTTTGCGGGCGTCGCCGCCGGTTAACCGTTCCCATAAACCATCCGACGCTGAAGGCGTCGCAGTGCCTCAGCGCCACAGATATCGCGGGCCGAACAACTAAACGAGCATGGTTTCAAATTTGCGAACATTTCTTAGGCCCTTTCAGGGCGGATCGTTTTGGGATGGATCGCCAACCGGCGGCGTCGCCCGCAAAAGACGCGGGCTTTGCCGCCGGCTATACTCTGCAAACCCTTCGGGTTTTGCAATGTGTGGGGGCGATGTGCCGGGGAAATGTAGTTAAAAAACCAGATTTCACGGTCCGGTATTACGTATCCTTATTTTTAGCCAGCAACTCGGAATTTCTCCTGGCCGGCGTCTCACCGTATTCGAGGCGCTAACCGGGCCGCTTGGACCAGTTTTCAACTTCCAGATCTTTGAAGCCTGTGAAGTCCTTGCTGTTTATGGTGACCAGAACGAGTCCATGTGCGTGAGCGATCGAAGCAATCTGCCCATCCACGAATGCCGTGGGACGACCCAGTTGTTCGAGACGTGCTCGCTCGTGGCCATGCCATGTGGCGGCAACTTCGTCGTAGGGCAGAATCGGAAAGGATGCCTGCACGACATCGTGGAGATAGGTTTCAAGCGCAGTGCGTCGCCTGCTACGGGGAAGTCGGCGGCAACCGTAGGTCAGCTCGTGCCAAACGGGCGCTGCAATTGCGCACTCATCCCCGTCCTGCTCAAGCCGCTTGACGATCTCCTGATTCGGCGCCTGGGAGACGGGGGAAGACACAATACTGGTATCGAGCAGATATCGAAGCGTCACAGTCTGACCTTGCGTCCCCTCTCCCTGGTGCGAGTGGAAGTGAAAAAGTCGCCCTCCATGCCAATTTCTTCCATTGAGTACTTCCGCGTGAAGGCCTTGTAGGCGTCGCTGAATCTGGGGCGCTCACCACGCAATCGCTCCAACTGGCGGGGAGAAACCACAACCGCTACAGGCTTGCCCCGGCGAGTAAGTTCGATCTCCAGCCCAGCCTCGGCTTGGTCAACAATGGTCGGGAGATTGGAACGAGCCTCTGCGATGGAATACTTCTTGGGCATGAATTAAGTGTACATCCATCTGTACATGAACGCAATTGGGCGGTTCTGGTTGAAAGAGGCCAACGGAAAGCCGGAGGCTTTCCCAGCGCAGCGAAGCCGCGCCTAGCCCAGCCGCTTTTTGGCTGGGCGGAAGAATAGAGCCCAGGGCGGAGCTTGCGAAGCCCTGGGATAGCAGATCATCTCCACGCAAACCAGCCCGGCCCCGCTTTTTGGGGCGGGCGACAGAATTTTTTCGCAAATTTGCCACCAGCCCGGTTGTGTACTTTGTATGTCACACAGTCACACCAATCTGCTCTATCACATCGTTTTTGCAACCAAGGGACGAAGGCCATTAATGCCCCGCCAGTACTGGGAGCGTATCCATCAGTATTTAGGCGGACTGGCACGGGGTCTTGGCGGCATCACTCTGCAGGTGGGAGGAGTGGATGATCATATCCACACCTTAAACAAAATTCCTCCAACCATAGGTGTCTCAGATTTCATCGGGAAATTAAAATCGAACTCCTCAAGCTGGATAGAACGGATTTGTCCACGTTTTGAGTGGCAGGAAGGATACGGGGCAGTTAGCGTCAGTCCCTCTGAAGTTGAGCGCACCCGACGCTATATTGCCAATCAGGAGGAACATCACCGCAAAGTGAGCTTTGCTGAAGAATGGGCCAAGCTGTTGAAGGCAATGCGCCAGGGCGAGCGTTAGAACTACGCAATTCTGTCGCCCGCCCCAAAAAACGGGCCGGGCTCATGGCGTGGAAAAATGATCACTGGCCCCAGGGCTCCGCAAGCTCTGCCCTGGGCTTTATTGTTCCGCCCAGCCAAAAAGCGGCCGGGCTGGTCCGCTTTCGAGGACTGGGAAAATGTAAAAACTCTAGAGCGCGGCGAAGCCGCGCCGCATAGCCCGCTTCAGCGGGCTTGCCCGAAGGGCTATTAGGCCAGCCGTTCACCATGTAAACCAATCTCTTCTTGCAAATTCCCCCCGCCCTCCCACTTCTCTCCTCTCCCATTCTCCCGCTCACCCGCTCTCCCACTCTTGCTTTTATCTGGGGCCCCAGCGCGTTTGTTTCAGGAAAGCCAGCAGGTCGGCGAGGTCCTGTCGTGTCAGTTGTTCTTCGAGGCCGGTGGGCATGATGGAAACGGCGCCGGGTCGCATGTCGGCAATGTCGGCGCGAGGAATTCGTGCTTCAGTGCGGGCGTCAATGGCGAGTATCACTTCATCGCTGGCGTTCTTACGCAACACTCCATTGTAAATGTCGCCGGACTTGGTGTCGACAATCACCGGCTCGTAGCTGCGTACAAAACTCGCACTGGGAAATATTATCGACTCCAGCAGATCGCGCTCGTTTCGAATTTGGCCGATTCGCGTAAGATCTGGGCCCACTTTTCCTCCCAAATAGCCGATCGTGTGGCACGAGGAGCATGCAGCTTTGGTACCGTTGAAAACCGCCTGCCCGCGACGGACATCACCGCCTTGAAGTTCCAGCAGCAGTTTTTCCAAGCGCGCTTTTTGCTGCGCAGTGTCCATGTGAAGAGAGGCAAGCAGCTGATCGCCTGATTTGCGCACGCTCCCCGGAAATTTAGCCAAGGCCTTTCTCAGCATTTCCGGATGCAGGCTCGCCCGCGCTTTCGATGCTTCAAGCGCGGCTATCAACTTCATGCCGAGTTCCTGGTCGTTTGAATTCTCATACGCGGCGAGCAATCTGGGAAGCTCCATCGGACCGGTACTCTTGATGGATTCGGTTAATGAAAGCAGTTGACTGGGTGAAAGCTTTGCTTTTGCCACCACCTCGGAAGCGGCACTGCGAATCGCCCCCGATTGGGAGGTCGCGATACTTGCGCGTAGAAAATTCCACAGATTCGAGTCGACTGTGGTCAGCCCCTTGGGGAGGGCGGCCAGAGCATCCAGGCGAGCTTCCGGCGACAAAATGTGATTGCGGGCAATCCGAAGAAGGGCGGAACTCAAGCTCGGTGCATTAGTCTTGGGTGACACGGGCAACGCGCGTGCCACATTAACGGCGTAATGGATCACTTCCGGGTCCTGGCTTGCCATTACATCGGGGAGGCTTGCAATCCAAGTGGCCGGCATTTCTTTCAGCGGCGCATACGCCATTGCCCGCAGCGCCGACAAGCGCGCGCTTCTCGATGACGGGCCGCGCGCTATCGCTGCCAGCAAGGCCTGGATCTCTGCGTCGCGGGCAAATTGTGCGAGCTGCTGCTCGAATTCCTTTCGCTCTGCGCCGCTGATATTTTTATCGGCAAGACGACGGCCAAAAAAACTCGCAAGACCGGGACTCCACTCTGAATGGTGACCCAAGATCCACCAGGCAGCCGGTCTGAGGACTGAATCGTTGGAGGCAAGCAGCGGTGTGACCATTTCCGGCTTCAAGCCTCCGTGCTCCATCTGATCGAGCGCAATGAGCGCGGCGCGCCGGGAACGCGGCGAAGTTGCCCGCAGGCCTGAAGCCGTCGCGGAGGGACTGTCGATCTCAATAAGAGCGTAAGTAAGCGAATGCTCGAGAATCCGATCGTGCGGTGCACCAGCGGTTAAAAGCAGTTGTGGAACAGCTTGTTTGTCGCCGATTCGTCCCGCCGCTTCGGCCGCGGCGCGCTGTAGCGGCGCCGGGCCGTTCTGAAGGAGTTGCAGCAATTGAGGCAGAGCGCCGGCATCGCGCCAAACGCCGGCAGAATGGCAGGCTGCATGACGCACAGAGTCGTCTCGGTCCTCGAAAGCGATTCGAACTGCATCGCGCGCGGCAGTACCTTCGATGCGCGTCAGACTCCAGAGGGCGTTGCGACGCACTTCTACCGAGCCGGAAGTTTTCAGCGCTGCTGCTAGCGCGGGAATCGCTTCGTTTCCTCGCTTTGCCAATTCATGAATCGCGCGGCTGCGCACAGCCGGGCGAGGGTCATCAAGAAGCTTTCCGGCTTGGTCAGCTTTCATGGCAGTCCACGCGAGCTTAAGCCCGCGCGGATCTTCGACGCGCGGCGCGCCTTTTCGACGGACACGATAGATGGCGCCAAGCACGTCCGGCTTGACCAGTTGCGAACTGGGACAACAGATTTTGTACCAACCGCCCGTATCCACCACGATCAGACTTCCATCGGCGTCTTCAATTACATCGGTGGGATGGAAGTCTGGATTCTCTGACGTGAGAAAGTCGATGTCTTCAGTCGTGAAGGTAGAGCCGTTCGGTTTGAGTATGTGACGAGTGACCTTATGCAGGTTGAAAAGACAGGCAAAGAGATTATCGCGATAATCCTCCCCGAAGACCTTCGATTCATAGCGTGTCAGGCCGCAAGGCACTGCCGGGCCGAGATGGGTCATCACGGGAAGCAGATCGCCCGTCTTTTTATGATCATCGATCACGTCATGCGCTTTTCCGTATACGCCGCCGTAAATAGCGTGGATGAGTCCGTCACGCAGGCCGGCTTGAGGATGTACCACGAAGGTCGAAGTGAAGATTCGCTCCCCGGCCGGCGTGAAGACGACATCCACCGGATTGTCCATGCCGCCTGTCATCACCGGTTCAACCAGAGGATCACCGGGCCGGCGGCGGAAGATGTGCGATGCGCGAGTGACCAACGGCGGCCTGCCGGGATGCTCATACGTTTGTTTTCCAAACGCCCCTTTGCACCAGTAAATCCATCCGTCCAGGCCGAGATACGGTCCGTGCAAATCGTTGGCACAGTGTGTGAGGGTTTTCCCTTGAAACCATTCCTCGCGCCGATCGGCGACGCCGTCTCCATCGCTGTCCGTCAGTTTCCAAATGCTGGGCGGCGCGGCGACATAAAGCGAGCCATCAAACCACAGCGCGCCTTCAGGAAACGCCATCTTGTCGGCAAACACAACGCTTTTATCGAACCGGCCGTCGCCGTTGGTATCTTCCAGTCGGACGATGCGGTGCGGCTTGTCCTGCGCCTGCTTTTCGACCTCTTCATTTGAGCCAGACGAGTCGGTCACGTAGAGCCGTCCCTGGTCATCGAAATCCGCAGAAATGGGACGATCAACCAGCGGCGGGCCGGCGATGCGTTCGACTTCAAAGCCCTCAGGGACTTTCAGGGACAGGCTGGAGGATTCGTCGCCGGCTCGGGCAATGGGAAGAACCAAAGTTGCAGCAATCAAGAGGAGACAGCCGGCTTGAGAAAAGAAGATGCGATGGTTCATGT
>DASYPF010000092.1:0-6301 GCA_036006905.1 Acidobacteriota bacterium | reverse complement strand
CACAAAAAACTGAACTGTCCCGTGATAAGCATCGACAACGATTTTTACCGAATTGCGGATGTAGTTTCCCATTCCCGATACCATCTCGGAATAGGGATAACCATCTGACGTAGTGTAGGCGTCCTGCAGCCAGAAGAGTCTTCCCTGCGAGTTAACCATGTAGGGATCCCGGTCCAGGTGCAAATAGGGCGCCGCGCGAATGATTCTCTGCTGCAGATTGCGGTGATAGAGGATGCGGCTCTCCGGGGAGATCAGGGGTGAAAGAAGAATGTCCGTGGAACCAAACCCGATGGAGAAAATCAGGCGCCGAAAGAAGGAATTGATCGGTATTCCTCCTGTGCCTTCGTAATTGCGATATACGTCCTGCTTTCCCGAGGGGTAATCGAACTCACCCGGGGCGCCGCCATTGAATGTCTTGGCAATTACATAGTTATTGGTGAGCTCTCCGAAATAGATCTGCGGCCGATCGATCCGCAAATCCGGGACGGCAGATTGAGGCGGAATGTCCTTAACCAACAGCACCGGGAGGCCTTCCGGCGTGACGCGATTGACCGGCCCCAGCGTCAAGCCGAAACCGTGAGTAAAGGCCAAGTGGGAGTTGATCCAATTGCGCGTGGGCAAGTTTTCTGTGGAGAGCTCGCGAGGAGAAAGCATCATCTGCTGCAGGCGGCCATCGATGACGTAACGATCGTTGTCCACAGACAAGAAGGCATAGTAGGTTCGAATTTCCTGAATCTGGCTGAAGGTGTCCAGCAGCGGGCCGCGATCCCAGAGCCGGATGTTCTTTATGGTCGTGTTGTTTCTTTCAACGTCTGACTTTGTCAGCGTTGTCTCCGCTGAAAGCTCGCGTTCTTCCACTTTGTCGAGGTTGAATGCCTCTCTGGTTGCTCGAATGTTGTTGAGGATGAAGGGAGTCTCGCGAGCCAGCTCGCTGGGCGCTACCGAAAACTTTTGCACTATCCCCGGATAAACAACCCGGATGATCAGAATCAGGACGTAGAGCGCCACCGATGCGGGGATCAAATAACGGATCCTTCGAAAGGCGCCCACGGCGATCAGCAGCGACAGTGTGGCCAGCACGACTGCCGAAGCACGAGCCAGCGGCATGCGCGCGTGAACGTCGGCGTATCCGGGGCCGGTGAAGAGGCCAGAAGAGGAAGTCATCATGCCGTAGATATCAAGCCAGTTGGAGATGGCCATCAGGAGAACAAAAAGGGCCAACAACAGCAGCACGTGACGCCGCGCCGAAGATCCTGCGAAGAACTGTCGAAAGGAGAGTTGTTTGGCAAGCGCGTAAATTGCCGCGCTGACAAGAAGCGACACGACGACAATCACAAAACCGTATCCCACGATGGCGGAGTATGCGGGCAATTTGAAAATATAAAAGCCGATATCATGTCCCAAGAGCGGATCGGCCTTTCCGAACGGCTGGGCGTGGAGGTATTTCATTACCGGCTCCCATTCTCCGGTCGCCGAAAGTCCGGCAAAGATTCCAATGAGCAGCGACGCCGCCAGCGCGGCCCAACGGAGGATAGTGGGAGAGATAGAAATTTCTCTCAGCTCGATGAATTGGGGGGTGCGCTGCACCAACTGAAACTGATTCCCTCGAATGGCCAGAGTGGCATTGGCGAAGATGAATCCGGCCGCAAAAATTCCTACCGCGAGCCCCAGAGCCAACTGGGTCCATAGAATAGTGGTGAACACCCGCGTGTATCCCAACTCCTGGAACCAATACCAGTCCATCAACACTCCCACCCCGGCCCGGAAAAACAGGAAAAGGACGATCAGGGTAAGGCCCAGCACTAAAATCGGAGTACGTCTTCGTCGCCGGCCGGGGATTCTACGCATAGAACCGTAGTTTATCAGGTATCGGGTGTCGGTCCGCAAGTCGACAAGTCATAGGGTCAGCAGACCCGTTCCCAGTTGTTAGTTGCCAGTTCCCAGTTAGTAGCCAGTTGCTGCCGGTTGCCAGTTGCGTTTGCAATCCAACCTGTCAGATACAGTTGCAGTTCTGACCAGCAACTAACTGTGAACTGGCAACTAGGAACTGGCAACTGATGTCTCTCGTCAGCTTTTCAACAGATCCCGCAGCGACTGTTCGTAAAAGTACTTGTGGTCTAGGTAGCGTTGCCAGACGATTTCACGAAAGTCAGGGAAGGCCGTGGGATGACGCGAGAAAACAAGTTCGCCGGAGGAAACCGCGTACTGAAATCCAAGGCTGGCGCCGTTTAGGATGCGCACGTCGACGGGCAGCCGCAGACTCTTCTCCAGCTCAAGAGCCAATTTCGTTTCTTTTTCAAAGCGCTCTAGCTCTTCGAATGCGCCCGCCAGATAGACAGCCACATCGATGTCCTCAAACGCTAAACCTTCCTGAAAAGAGCCAAATGTGACACCAAAGACTACCTCCTCATTCTTTTCCAGGATGGCCGCAATTTGTGCCTTTACCGCCTGCCGCTCCGCTTCACAGAGATGGGCCTTCAGCGATCTCATTGCTGTTGTCCCTCCAGCGGCAGAGAGGTTTCCACAGAGAGCAGATATGCATCGAAATCACCCAGGTCATTGGCAAGGATCTGATGGACTTTCGCATCATCGATCTTCCAGTAACCATGAATGATCAGATTTCGAAAGCGAGACATCTGCTGGAGTTTCTCACAAAGTGCCTCGGAGATAACCTTCTGGTTCTTCAGAATCTCGAAGCATTCTGCAAAAGTCTCCGGGGCTTTTTGTGCCAGGCGAGAAACCAAATGATTGCAGATAGCGATACTCGACTCGATTGCCACCAGCAGGCGGTATTTCGCAGCGTCTGCGATCTGGCGGTTCTTGATGAACTCCTCCTCACTCACACGCGCGTACTCCTTCAGAAGTGTCGCGGATTCTCGAATCTCCTGCGCCCTTTGACGGATCAACGCCATGTTAAGATTGGACATCGGCGTCATTGTAGCAGATTCGACATCGGTCATCGGTCATCGGTCAGCAGTCATCGGTCATCAGTCATCGGTCATCGGTCATCGGTCATCGGTCAGCAGGTCACAGGTCACAGGTCAGCAGGTCCACAGGTCACAGGTCGGTAAGTCAAACAGTTATCAGGTTATCAAATCAAAAACTCAACACCGCGACAACTTGTTAACTAACTACTAACCTGTGAACCTGCTGACCTGTGACCTGCCGACCTGTGGACCTGCTGACCTGTGACCTGCCGACCTGCTGACCTGTGACCTGCTGACCGATGACCGATGACCGATGACCGATGACCGATGACCTGCTCAGGCGCTGACTCATCGCCGGCTTACACGCCCAGCCGATCGCGCAGCCCGTCGCCCACAAAATTAAACGCCATAACCAGCAACATGATCGCCAGGCCGGGAAAGATAGTCAGGTGAGGCGCTTCAAAAATGTGATTGCGGGCGGCATTCAACATTGCTCCCCAGGAAGGAGCCGGCGGCATAATTCCCAAACCAAGAAAACTCATGCTCGCCTCGGCCATCACCGCTCCCGCCATTCCCAGACTGGCTTGCACGACAAGGGGGTCGAGAATGTTGGGAAGGATGTGATGCGATAAGATGCGGCGGTCGCTGGCTCCCGAGGCATGCACCGCCTGGACAAAGTCGAATTCACGCACTTTCAGGATCTCTCCGCGCACCAGGCGCGCGTAGCCCACCCATCCGATCAACACGAGCGCCACAATCAAATTGCTTAATCCTGGTCCGCGAAATGCCACGAATGCGATCGCCAGAAGAATTCCTGGGATGGCCATGAGCACGTCTACGACCCGCATCAGCGCATCGTCGATCCATCCGCCATAGTATCCCGAGATGGCGCCGACAAGCGTACCCAGCAAAGCCGAACCCGAAACCACAGTGATCCCGACGAGCAGCGAAACACGCGCCCCAAAAAGCAACCGTGAATAAATATCGCGGCCCAGCTCATCGTAGCCCATCCAGTGGTCTCTGCCGACCCCTTCCAGGCGATGCGGCAGATCCTGCCCTTCGTAAGGATAAGCGGCCAGCCACGATGCAAACAGCGCTGCGATTGAAAACAGCAGGATCAACCAAACACCGATCCGCGCCAGCAGCGAGAGCTCCCGATAGGTGGATAAAAGACGTTTCAATAGCGCACCCGCGGATCCAAAAATGAATAAACCAGGTCTGTGAGCAGATTAATCGCTATGTAGGTCACCGAAATGGCGAGAATGCAGCTTTGAATCAGTGGATAATCGCGTGACTGAATCGACTGAATCATCAAGCGGCCGATTCCCTGCCAGGAGAAGATCGTTTCGGTAATAATTGCCCCTGCCAGCAATCCGCCAAATTGCAAGCCCAGGATAGTCACCACGGGCATCAAACCATTCTTGAGCGCGTGCAGGTAGATGACGCGCCGCCGGCTCAAGCCCTTGGCTCGGGCAGTGATGACATAGGGGCGCGACAATTCATTGATCATAGAGCTGCGGATCATCCGGACGAGTACCGCGGCAAGCGCCGTGCCCAAAGTGATCGTGGGAAGCACCAGATGGGCCCAGTCTCCCATCCCCGAAACCGGCAGCAACGGCCAGCTTATCGCCAAGGCGATGATCAGCAGCGGTCCGAGAACAAAGTGAGGAATCGAAATACCAAGCAGCGAGGTGGAAGTGATCGCAGAATCCATTGCCCGGCCACGTCTGCGTGCCGCATACACTCCCAGGGGAAGAGCGACGAGAATTCCCAACGACAGGCTCGAGAGTGTGAGCTGTAGTGTCGCCGGATAGGTCTGCTTCAAAGTCTTCATTACCGATTCGCCGGTGCGGAAAGAGGTCCCTAACTCACCCCGAGACAGGTTGCGCCAGTAGCGAGCATATTGCTGCACCAAAGGCGCGTCCAGGCCTAGACTCTTTCGCATTGCCGCAATTTCTTCCGGTTTAGCCCCTTCCCCCAGCATCGACTCGACGGGGTCTCCCGGAATCATGTGGATCAGCAGAAAAACAAAAGTGACCACACCCCAGAGTGTGACTACGGTGAGAGCGGTTCGGCGCAGCAGGAAAGTGGTCATCGTGACTTGAATTAAGAATTAAGAATCAAGAATTAAGAATTAAGAACGAAGGATAATCGGGTGTCGGATATCGGGTATCGTTTTAAGTCGCAAGCCTTAGCTTCAAGTTTTATCTGGACTCGACTTGTAGAACTCGAGACGCGAAACCCGCAACCCGTCATTCTTAATTCTTAATTCCTAATTCTCTTCGGCTCAACCATTATCGTCTTAAACTCTGCAAGCCGCACCAGCCCTGACGCGGCTCCCTTAATCTTGAAAACATGTTTCTTTCGGGCATAGTGTACCGCCGCTTTCTTCAGATTTTTGGCTTTACTGTAAAAGGCCGCCAGTTGCGCCGCCTCGACCAGCGTCGCAGGCGGGATGTCCGGCCGATTTTCCAGTTTGACGACCACGTGCGAGCCGGGATAGTCGGCGGCGTGAAGCCAAACGTCTCGGGATTGCGCTTCACGAAAGGTCAGCTCCTCGTTCTCGCGGTCGTTCTTGCCGACTAGAATTGCCAGCCCGTCGCTGGATACATACCTTCGAAACGGCCGCGACACGGCGCTGGGAACCGCCCGATTTTTCGACTGCGGCGCTTTGATAACAGGCAGATCTGGCAGATTGCGTGCTTCTTTCACTTTTTTCAGGCGCTCGTCAAGCAACGCGTCTTCCTTTTCAACTTGACTGAGTTTGGCTTCAATCCCCGAGCAGGATCGTTCCAAACGCTTGGCCCTTTGGAAATAAAAATCGATGTTCTCTCGCAGACTTTCCCGACGGGGTAGTGGAATGAGGACAAGCGGCTGGTCTGGTTGAAACAAGTCCTCTGCTTCGATGGCTTCCGGGAGATCGCGATGCTTCCAGGCAGATGCCCCTATCTTCAACAATTCTCCATAACGCTTGAAAGTGTCCGCTTGTCTGGCTTCTTTCAACCGCTCCCGCAAATTCTTCTGAAGCCGAATCTGTTTTTTCCGGGTCTGCTCCAGGCCGTGCAGCAATTCGCTTCGGCGTCGATGAAATTCCACCCATTCTCTCTCCAGAGATCGTAGAAAATCGGAAGCCGCCTGCAGATTCTCAAATTGCTTTTCGAGGTCGTCTCGGCGTGACTCCAGGCGCAACGGGGACAAAAGGCAGTCCCTAAAGAAATCGAATTCACGAAGGTCATTCGAATCCACCCTGGAACTCAGATAACAATACCAGTGTATCGGATCCTCCAGTTCTTTTTCGATCCGCTCGAGCACGCTTTGGAATTGAGCCGGGTCTCCCTTACAGCGCGCCCAGACCTCGCGAGCCAGCAGCGGCC
>DASYPF010000091.1:0-8443 GCA_036006905.1 Acidobacteriota bacterium | reverse complement strand
TGGCGCCAGGAATTGTTTTTCCTGTCCGGGGGGAACAATGGAAGTGCCGGCGTATCCCAGCGCCGCCAGACGGGCGGTAATTTGATTGGAAGCAATCGCCACCTGCGCACGCAGGTCTTGTTCCTCAAATTTTTTTTGAATCGCGTCGGCCAGATTTTTTTCTTCCGGCCATTGTTTCGTCAGCCCGCTTAAATCCATCAGCGCCAGATTGGGTCCTGCCATTTCCACCCAAGGAGAAAAGGCGCCGGCCAGTTCAAAGGCGAGGGTTTGCGCATCACTGATGGCCGATGACTGATGACTTGTGACTGCTGGCTGTGGTTCTACTGGCTGAAAAAAAACCGCGCCGTAACGTTTCATAAAATTCACCGCAACAAGTCAGCAAGTCACAGGTCACAGGTCACAGGTCATCAGGTCAGCAGGTCGGATATCTAAAGTTTGTAAACTGCTGACCTGTGACCTGATGACCTGTGACCTGTGACTTGCTGACCTCACTTCTATGGAAAATCCTTGGAGTAGCTTCCAAAAGACGCGCCCTCCTCGCCATTGCAGATCGCAACGGCGCAATTGAATTGCCGTACGGGCGGCATTGCGCGCTATGGGTCGGGGTGTAAACATCAGCAAAACTGTTCGCGTTTCTTCCACGGCGCGTTGTAATCGAAACCAAATATGACTTCCAGCCGTCAAACTGCCGCCGGGCGATAAGTGCAGATCCAAAGCAATAATTCCGAAATTGCCTGCGCGGCAAAGGATGTCGCCTGCTTTTAAAATCTGGTCTTCCTGCTGGCAACGGATCCAAAGTAATTTCTCAAGGTCCATCCCGCTGCATTGTGCCGAGAAGGGATCTAATTGATTCGTATCGATGCAGGCGACCACTTCTCCCTGCTGGGTCGCGCGAGAAAGTAGAGTGAGCATCAGGCTGGTTTTCCCTGAAGAAATCGGTCCGCTGATTTCCGAAATATGGCCACGTGGAAATCCTCCGGAAAGGAGCAGATCGAGCGATTCAATTCCTGTGGAAAAACGCTGTTCTGGTGGATCAACCGGGTGAAAAAGGGCGGTTCCCAGTCCTCTATTTTTGAGTAATAATTCCAAGCGTTGCTTTCGAAGCGTCATATTTTCACCTAATTTTCACCTATCCTAACATGGCTTAAGTTCTGTTCGCAAGGGAGGTAAAAAATAGTTTTCTAGGGATTAAATTGAAGAGATAACCGAGGAGAGAACTACAGCAATCTACAAGAAATTATTGTAGTTAGAGGCTGGAAAGCTTCTAAACTTCTTGTACGGGTTCTCACAAGAGAAACAAGAAAAGGATCACCAGAATAATAATGAGTGCAATCATCCACTCCAACATTTTCCACCCCTTTCTTGGTCTTCTTTTAACATAAACGGACTTTCGATAAAAATGTTTCATTTAAATTTAAAAATAAGCTTTCAATCTAAGTACTCGAAAAAAAACTCACCGCGAAGGCGCGAAGAACGCGAAGGTAATCAGATCAAGATCATACATGCGATATCATCCAGCCCTCCTTAAATGGATGACTGCGTGATGGATATGCCAACGTTAGAGTTCCGGGTCAACAAACAGCCTTCGCGTTCTTCGCGCCTTCGCGGTGAGTTTTTCAGTCCAGTTACTCAGGTTTGGGTTTTGGCGGCGGAAGTTTTGTAGCGGTAACTACCGACTGAAATCCCACGCGATTGTGGCTTCCATCGCAGAAAGGCTTGTTGTTGGAATTTCCGCAGCGACACAGTGCAATCGTGGTTCGGCCCGCCAGATCATAAGCGTTTCCTTTGCCGTCTTTGATTACGATATTTTCACCTGTGACGCGCAGCGGTCCGTTATCGCTGGCAGTAATTTCACTCATAGAAATTCTCCCCCATACGGTTATTGGCAGCAAGTTAATACGTTTGTAAATTCAAGTTGGGAATGCGTCCAAAATGCTTGTGATTCCGGGTTACTAATATCAATTCTTCCGCTATTGCGGTTGCTGCAATTTGAATGTCGCTCTCCGGTATAAGTTGCCCTTCCTGATGTAAAGCTGCTGCGATTTTTCCAAACTCCTCAGCGTGATTACTTTGGAAGGGGAGAACTTCGCAGATGGCGGCCACCCATTGTCGTAATTCGCTGTTGCGCGTACGGGCCCGCTGGCTCTGAGCTAGATGCTCGCCAACGGAGAGCTGTGCCAGGGTTATGGCGCTAACGTACAAGATGGCTGATTCAGGCAGTTTGTCCAGCAAATCTGTTGCTTTGCCTTTCCCCAGTAGTTTTTCTCGGGCCAAATCAATCAGATAGGAGGTGTCGAGCAAGTACATAGGACCGCCGCCTCGCCAGGTATTTGCGCAACTGATCGAGGTCGTTCACGGAAGGAATTCGACGGGCGTCAATTTGGTTCCATGCCTGTTTGAAACTGCCTACAGTGCTTTGAATGGAGGCGAGGCGCTTCACCACATCAGAAAATGACTCCGATGGCTTCTTGAGTGACCGAAGTTTTTCGTACGCCTCCAGATCTAAAGATATGGTTTTTGTAGCCATGCATAGAATAATACACAGAAATTGGCAGCCCTTCAAATAACATTCCTTTCAGGTTTCAATATTTTGCCGCGAAATCTCTCAATTGAGAATTCTGAGACATCCACGGTCGACGCCTCCCCATCCAGGATGATTTCAGCGATTACCTTTCCCACGGCGGGGCCATGCATGAAGCCGTGGCCGCTGAAACCATTGGCCAGCACAAGATTGGTCACTTCCCGGGTGCGGCCCAGAATGGGATTGGCGTCGGGTGTCACCTCGTACAAACCGGTCCAGGCTCGATGAATGGAAGCGTTTTCCAGCAAGGGATAGCGCCTTATTCCTACTTCAATGACACGATCGAGAAAGCCCCAATCCACACTCTGGCGCCAGGAGCTCGGTTCATTCGGATCGCTCATTCCAAATAACAAGCCGTCCCCTTCGCGATGAAAGTAGAAACTGGTGGCAAAATCGATGACCATAGTCCATCCGTTGGGAATGCCTGCCAGAGGGTGAGTGGTGAAAACGTGGCGGCGATAGGGAAACACCGGCAAGTCGACGCCGGCGAATTCGCCGATGCGGCGTGCCCAGGGCCCCGCTGCATTGACGACGACACCCCCTGAGATGTCTCCTGACGTCGTATGCACTGTTTGGATAGCGCGGCTTTCCGAAGCCTCGGGCCGGCCGCCAATTAATTTAAACCCTGTGACTTCCACCTCAGTGAGTATCTGCGCTCCTAATTTTCGCGCGGCCGCGGCATAACCGAGAGTGATACCGTTCGGATCGGCAATTCCATCCTTCGGGCAAAAAGTTGCCGCAAGAACGTCGTGAAGATTTAGATGAGGCACGAGCCGCTCGATTTCTTCATGAGACAGGAAATCGGAGGGCAAACCGAAGCTTCTCTGCATCGTAACGCTGTTTTCAAACGCGACTCGATCGCTCTGGCTAGTGAGAAGAAAGAGATAACCGTCCTGGTGGAAATCGATAGCGGCGCCGATCTCCTTTTGAAATTCTTCAATGCGCCGGATGCTTTCGATGGAAAGCCGGACGTTGGTGGGATTCGAGAACTGGTGGCGCACACCCCCCGAGGATCGTCCCGTTGCCCCGGCCCCGAGAAACTGTTCCTTCTCCAGCAGCACGATGTTGCCAGAACCGCGCGTCGCCAGATGATAGGCGATGCTGCCGCCCATCACTCCGCCGCCGATGATCACGACGTCCGCAGTCTTCGGTAGGGTCATGTTTTTAACCGGAGTTTAGGGACACGGAAGACACAGAGGACACGGAAATAAGCTGAATTCTGGAGCATGAAGGGCGCCCTGGTAAGGATTGCCGGAAGAATACTTGCTGGGGTGCCCTTCATGCTCCAGAATTCAGCTTACTCCGTGATTTCCGCGTTTTCCGTGTCCCAAATCTCGTTTTCAGCCTTTAAGCATCGAAAACTGGAGCGCTGTTTTTGCAGCCGTCAGATCTTCCAAAGCGTGTCCGGTAGACTTGAACAAAGTAAGCTGCTCTGCCTCAGTCCTGCCTTCACACTTTCCGGATAATAACGCGGGCAAATCTCCCAGGATGTTCTCTTCGTAAATGACTCCACTGCGCAAAGGAATCAGGAGGTCGCCGGCCTCGGCCAGCACACTTTCGTAAATTTCGACAAAGATGCTCGCGCGTCGAATGCTCTCATCGTCCAGTTCACGCGCATCAGGCTGAAAAGCGCCCACGGCATTGACGTGAGCTCCTGGTTTTAGCCATTGACCGTTGAAAACCGGGGTCGGCGAAGTAGTGCAGGTGCACAGGATATCCGCCTGGCGTGCGGCCGTCTCCGCGTCGGTGGCCTGAAATAAGGGCAGGCCTGACTTTGTCACGCTGCCGGATTGAAGCGATTGGCGAGCTCTTATTTGTTCCGCCATCTCTTTTGCGCACTCTTCGGCATGCCGATGATTTCGTGAACAGATCCATACCACTTCGATTTCGGGAAATGTCTCAAGCATGGCGCCGATGTGCGCTCGAGCCTGCACTCCAGCGCCAAACAGGGAGAGCCCTCTAGAGTCTTTTCGCGCTAGAAATTTCGAAGCCAGAGCTGTCGTTGCGGCCGTTCTACGGGCCGTTAGCACGTCCCCATCCAGTTGCGACAGCGGAGTTCCGGTGGCTCCGTCAAACAACAGGTAAATGGCCTGCACCACCGGCAACCGTCGATGGGCATTCTTGGGGAATACGGTGACGGTTTTAATTCCCAGATGCTGCTTGTCGGCGGCGAGCATGGTCAACACCATCCCATCGCCAGTGTGCGTCACGTTGCGCTGGGGCACGATCCAGGGTTCCGAGCGAAAACCGGCAAAGGCATCCTGCAGCGCGGCGATCAGTTTGGGATAGGGAAGAAGTGCTTCGGTTTGGGAAGCGGAGAGAATCTTCATGCGGGGATTGTTATATCAAAAAGCATCTAGTTTGCTGAGCCGCGCGCGTAAGCAAGCGGACCCTCGATATTACAATTCGTCGCGACGGTGGAGCGGTACGATACATGGAGAGTCCGCTTGCTCACGCGCGCGGCTCAGCAAAGTAGGACACTGCCGACCAACCAAATTTGACTTCTCCTTGTGCGCGACGTAACCTGAATGTTTACCAATTTCACTGGAGGAGACAGTTCGTCACATCAAAACGGACGTCAATCCGGTTACGGAGAGTTTAGAAAGATGACGACACAGGAAGCATCTCCGGTGGTGCAGCAGATCCTTCAGGCCCTGCGCAACGTTCGGGATCCTGATCTGGGGCGCGATATTGTCTCGCTCGGGTTCGTCAAGAACGTGGAAGTTTCCGATGGCAGAGCCGACGTGACGATTGAGCTGACCACACCTGCGTGCCCGGTCAAAGACAAGATGCGGGCGGAAGCGGAGCAGTTAATCCTTGGCATTCCCGGAATTCAGCAGGCCAACGTGAATATGACCGCGCAGGTGAGAGCGGCGGCGGCCCCTTCGGTCACTCAATTTCTGCCGGGCGTGAAGAACACGGTAGCTGTCGCCAGCGGTAAGGGTGGCGTGGGGAAGTCTACAGTGAGCGCCAATCTGGCTCTGGCGCTGCAGCGCTGTGGGGCGCGTGTCGGTTTGCTCGATGCCGATATTTACGGTCCAAGCATTCCCACAATCCTCGGGATTGCGGCCAAACCGGCAGCGACGGAGAAAGGCTTCCTGATCCCGGTCGAGCAGTTTGGTTTGAAGGTCATTTCCGTCGGCTTCTTTATCAAAGAAGAAGAAGCAGTCATCTGGCGCGGTCCCATGCTCAATAAGCTGCTGGATCAGTTTCTGGGTATGGTCGAATGGGGGGATCTGGATTATTTGATCGTCGATCTTCCACCGGGAACCGGCGATGTCCAATTAAGCCTGTGCCAGAAGATCCCTCTGGCGGGAGCAATCATTGTCTCCACGCCGCAGGACGTGGCCATAAAAGTCGCGCAGAAGGCCATTACGATGTTCCGAAAGCTGAACACGCCGATTCTCGGCATGATTGAGAACATGAGTTACTTTGTCTGCCCTCACTGCGGCCAGCGCGAAGAGATCTTCGGATCCGGTGGCGCCGAAAAGGCCGCTCAACGGTTGGATATTCCATTCTTGGGGAAAATTCCCTTGGCGACGTCGCTGCGCGCCACCTCTGACAGCGGTCGCCCTGAGATCGTCGACAACCCGGAGTCGCCGATGGCTCAGGCATTCATCCATGTCGCCGAAAACATGGCCGCGCAGATTAGCATCGCGGCGATGAAGGGGGAGATTGGACAGGAAGTGAAGATCTCGTTTTGATAATTTGATTTCGGTTCCGGTTTCAAATTTCGAATTTCGAGTTTCGAATGTCGAATGCTGGCTATTGGGGTCGGATTAAAGGGGAAGAATTCTCCACTGCTGATACGTCATTCGTACTTCGAAACTCGAAATTCGAAATTTGAAGAGCATGCAACCCACCCCAAAGGAAATCGGCCGCGCTGGCCGGCATGATGTCAAAATCACTTGGAATGACGGTCACGAGAGCATCTATCCCGCACACCCACTAAGGTTGTCGTGCACGTGCGCGGCCTGCGTCGAGGAAATGACCGGACGCAAGATACTGCGACCCGAGAGTGTCCCTCAAGATGTCCACCCGTTGGGGATTCAGTTGGTCGGTCGCTACGGAATTCAGATCAACTGGAGCGACGGCCACCACACCGGGATTTACACTTTTGAGTACCTGCGCAGTATTTGTACGTGCGTGCAGTGCAGCAGAGTTTGATGAGACTGTAATCGGCACTGCCAATTTTTTGGCCCGCAGGCCCAAAAAACAGGTGGAGGCGGCGGGAATTGAACCCGCGTCCGGAAGTGTTCCGCTTCGGAATCTACATACTTAGCTTGCTTTGTTTATTCGCCTCTGAGGATAAGAAGCAAGCCAAAATCCTCAAAGACTAACCTCTGTGACTTCCCCAATCTCTTCGAGGTGGAGAGATCGGCTAGCCTGCTGTGCGACGCTTTGTCCCGCCCCGCAGGCAAGACGGGCAAAGCGGCTGCCTAATTAATTAGGCAGCTAGAGCTAACTGATTGTCAGCAGTTATGTTTGGTTTCCACTTGTTTTACGAGGTCAGCGGACACCTCGGTATGCATCCTCAGCCTCATCGACTCCCGTCGAACCCAATTCGCCCCCGTGGCTGATTACTGGTGGCTGCAATTATCAAGATACCATTAAGATGGTAATGGTTTCAAATTTCTGCCGCTTGACTTTCGATTGCGGATTTCGGATTTCGGATTTTTCCGAATTGCAAATACGGAAGCGGAATGCGAGTTTCGTCTGTGGTCCGTGGTCAGTTGTCCGTCGCAAAGCCTTCTTTATTGACACTCGGTTGATAACGGACAACTGATAACAAACATTTTAAAATCCGCAATCCGAAATCCGCAATCCGCAATTGGGGAATCCGCAATCCGCAACTGACTCACTTCGCTGCCGCTTCCTGATAGATCATTTTCGGCGTCTCCAGCGTCACCTTCGTGTAAGGCGGGATGGAATGGGTGATCCAGACGTTGCCGCCAATGACCGACCCGCGCCCAATAACGGTCTCTCCTCCCAGGATCGTCGCGCCCGAATAAATCACCACGTCGTCTTCAATTGTGGGATGCCGTTTGGTGTTTCGGATCACTTTACCGGTTTCGTCCTTCGGGAAGCTGAGCGCCCCGAGCGTCACGCCTTGATAAAGCTTCACGCTCTTGCCGATGACGGTCGTCTCTCCGATGACTACGCCGGTGCCATGGTCAATGAAGAAGCTGTCGCCGATTTTCCCCCCTGGATGGATGTCAATACCGGTGGTGCTGTGAGCATATTCGGTCATCATGCGGGGCATGAGAGGAACACCGAGCCGATGCAACTCATGGGCGATTCGGTAAATTGTGACCGCATTTAAGCCGGGATAAGAGGAAATGATTTCGTCGAAGCTTTTGGCCGCCGGATCTCCGTCGTAGGCTGCCTGTACATCCAGCGACAAGCGTTTGCGCAGGTGCGGAACGCGCGCCAGAAACTCCACTGTCTTTGTTTCTGCCAGTTCCTGACAGTGATCGCAGATAAAGTCCGAACGCCGGCAATCGTGGCGAAAACTGCGATAAATCTGTTCGCTTAGGCGCTCGTAAAGAACATAAATGTGATCGGCTAGGTGAAACTGAATGTTGTTTTTGTCGATGTTGTGGCCGGCATAACCTGCAAAAAGCACGGCGCGCAAAGTCTTCAGCACTCCTACTACGGCGCTGTCGGAAGGCAGGCCGGCATCGAAGCACTGATTTGTTGGCTCGTCGAGAAAATAACTTTCAACAATTTCTCGAATGATTTCGGGGAGTTGGCGGCGCTGTTTGTTTTCGAACATGGGGGAGATTATACGATGGGCGGCAAAGGGAAAGGAAGGAGTCGCAAGTCGCAGGTCGAAAGTCGAAGGTCAAAGCCAGGATGACT
>DASYPF010000090.1:0-12225 GCA_036006905.1 Acidobacteriota bacterium | reverse complement strand
ATCATACCGGATGAGGCCCGTACTTTTGGAATGGAAGCGCTGTTCCGGCAGGTGGGTATTTACTCCCATGTGGGTCAGCTTTACGATCCAGTCGATTCCGATAGCCTAATTTATTACAAAGAAGCCAAGGACGGCCAGATCCTCGAGGAGGGGATTACGGAAGCCGGGTCGATGGCATCGTTCATCGCTGCCGGTTCGGCATATGCCACGCATGGAATAAACACCATACCGTTCTTCATTTTCTATTCGATGTTTGGATTGCAGCGCGTCGGCGATCTGATCTGGGCCGCAGCCGACATGCGTTGCCACGGCTTCCTTCTGGGCGGGACTGCCGGGCGAACCACGCTGGCCGGGGAAGGACTGCAACATCAGGATGGCAACAGCCATTTGCTTGCCTACCCTGTCCCTAATCTTTTGGCCTACGACCCCGCCTTTGCTTTCGAAATCGCTGTCATTGTTCGCGAAGGAATCCGGCGTATGTATGAGGCTCAGGAGAGCGTTTTTTATTACCTGACTCTGGGGAACGAAAACTACGTCATGCCACCAATGCCCGAAGCCGCAAAGGAAGGCATCCTCAAGGGAATGTATAGATTCCGGCCGGCGCAAGCCGAAAACGGCAAGTCGCGCGCACACCTGTTCGGCAGTGGCGCAATTTTAAACGAGGTCCTGAAAGCGCAACAGATCTTGCAGGAAAAATACGGCGTGGCGGCCGACGTATGGAGCATCACCAGCTACAAAGCACTGCATCGGGACGCTCGAGACGCAGAACGCTGGAACATGCTCCACCCAAATGAGACGCCGAGGAAATCCCATATCAGCGAATGCCTGACAGGCGCCCGGGGAGTGTTTGTCGCGGCAACCGATTACGTGAAGGCTCTTCCTGACTCTATCGCCCGCTGGGTTCCCGGACCGTTCATGACATTAGGAACGGATGGTTTTGGCAGAAGCGACGGCCGGGCCGCGCTTCGGGAGTTTTTCGAAGTCGATGCGAGATTTATTACGCTGGCAACTTTGGGCTTGCTGGCGCGGGAGAAAAAAATCACCGCAGATGTCGTCCAGCGGGCCATGAAAGATCTGCACATCGATCCTGAAAAAAAGAACCCTGCAATCTCGTAAACATGGCAACCGAATTGAAACTCCCTGAGTTGGGTGAAAACATTGAAACCGGTGATGTGGTCAAAGTGCTGGTTTCGGTTGGAGATACCATTCAACCCGAGCAGGCCGTGGTCGAGCTGGAAACCGATAAAGCCACAATCGAGGTTCCATCTTCAGTCGGCGGTAAGGTCAAAGAGATCTTTGTAAAGGAAGGGCAAAAGGTCAAAGTGGGTGAGCGCCTTCTTGCTTTGGAGTCAGAGGCAACCGAAGAAAAACAAGCCAAACCAAAGGAAGAAGGGCAATCCAAAAAGGACGCTCAACCCAGTGAGAGCGCCAAAGGTGCGCCCGCTGAAACCAAGAAAACGGAATCGCCGGAGCAGGCTCAAAGCACTGAGGAGGAGGAAGGCGAACCGACCGGACGCGCTGATGTCGCCAGGCAGGAGGTTGTCAGCTTCCCGCGTCGTGCCGAAGCTTCCCGGGAGCATGAAGAACGGGCAGAATCGGGGAGCGACCGCGCTACTTCTGAGACATCCCGCGGCGTGACCGTACAGAGAGTGGCCCCGGCAGCGCCTTCGGTTCGTCGTCTGGCCCGCGAGATTGGAGTGGACATCAATCGGATTCCGGGTTCGGGGCCCGAAGGGAGAATCTCCATCGAGGACGTAAAGGAGTACGCGCGCAGATTGAATACCGGGAAGGGCGGCGTTTCCGAACCGGCTGTTTTGTCGCTATTGCCGGACTTTGCACGCTGGGGCGAAATTGAACGCAAGGCGATGAGCAGCGTGCGGCGCAAGACGGCCGAGCACATGAGCCAGGCTTGGACGGTTCCGCATGTTACGCAGTTCGATAAAGCCGACATCACTGAGTTGGAGCGCCTGCGAGAGCGTTTCGCAAAAAAAGTGGAAGCGGCCGGTGGGAAAATCACCATCACTGCTATTGCCTTGAAGGTAGCGGCCGCGGCATTGAAGATGTTTGCTCAATTTAACGCCAGCCTGGATTTGGCCAACGATGAAGTAATCTTCAAGAAGTATATTCACATCGGAGTCGCCGTTGACACAGATCGCGGCCTGCTCGTGCCGGTCATTCGCCATGTAGATAAGAAAAATATAGTTGCGTTGGCAGTGGAGCTATCCGAGGTTGCCGAAAAAGCCAGGAGCAAGAAACTCACATTGGAAGAGATGCAGGGAGGAACCTTCACCATCACAAATCTGGGTGGAATTGGAGGTACTGGTTTTTCGCCGATCGTGAATTCACCGGAAGTCGCGATCCTGGGAATCGCCCGAGGCGGCATGGAGCCTGTGTTTAATCATGGGCAGTTTGAGCCGCGGATGATGCTGCCGCTCTCTCTCTCCTATGATCACCGCTTGATCGATGGCGCGGATGCAGCCAGATTTCTCCGCTGGATAGCAGGAGCCCTGGAACAGCCCTTCTTGATCGTGCTAGAAGGATAGCTTGCGATTTTTTCAACACCGTATACGTGCCACAGTCGTTGACGTGGACGTGCGCGTGATCGTGAACGTGATCGGTCCTTTTAGTGTACTAGATCCTTACATCCCATTTCGGGAAAAACTGTCGGACCGTTCGCGCTAGCGAGCCATCTTCGGTAACAAATATCGCCTTCAAATACTCCGCCAGAGCGACATAGGTGGCGTCGTATGCCGAGAAATTCCTTCGCAGTTGCAGTACTTTTTCCACAAGCGCGACATGGCCGTGGCGGGACAGCGGCAAGTCTAAATAATCTTTCAGCGCTTCAGTCGCTCGCTCTTCAGAAATACGATTTCTTAGAAGGGCTCTCCGCAGTGCTGAACAGATCTCTATATCGCACAGAGCCGGAACGTGCAGGTCAGAATCAGTTGCTGTGATCACACCTTCAATTCCACTGGCTCTGCGGGTGCGCAACAGGTATTCAACAATCGCTGAGGCATCAGCTACGACCACCTTCACTATGCACCCCGCTTGCTCCGTTCTTCACGGATCAGGACAGCGGCACTTTTGCCTAAATCAACAGGGGAGCGCTGGCGGATTCTGTTAAAGACTTCAAAGGCCGGCGGACGAGCGACTTCATCCTCCAGGATTTCCTGAATATAATCAGTTAGCGTTCGCCCTCGCTCCTTTGCGCGTCGGCGCAATTCTCGGTGGAGACGATCTGGCACATTTCGGACTTGTATCATTTTAGGCATTGCAACAATATTGCACATGTGAGTCGCATGTGCAATCTAACTTGACACTAGAGAAATGCCAAAAAATTGAACCGCGAAGAGCTTCTTGGAATTTTTTTTCAGGTTCTAAGCGGATCCCGCATCGCGGGGTTGGAGGGTCCGCTCCCGCTGGGTTGGGTCGCGGCTCGGATTTTTTCACACCTTCTGAGGGTTAACTTTTGGTTTGCTTGCCGATTTCCTTGGCCAGCACTTCAATCTGCTTGGACAACGTTCGATACGAAGGGGACGCCAACTGGTTGATTTTTATCAACTGTGGGTCGTCTTTGGTCATGCGGTTGATGTCGGCATGCAGCGACAGCGCTGACTGATACAGTCTCTCAGCCAAAGCTTTCAGATCTTTGTCTTGGGGCGATTGGGCGTCGCGTGTTTTCCGAAGGTCAAGGTACTCAAGAGCTCGATCCTTCTGAATCTCTTTGATGATTTGCCGTATTGCCTTCACTCGTTCCTGGATCGGGCCTCGCAAGCTGGGATCCTGATCCAGACGCGTGACCATATCTTTTAAGTCTAGAGCTTGAACCAGCAGCGCTCGGGAGTATCCGAGAGAATCCCTCAGAGCGCTTTCGACCAGGTGGTTGGTCAACAGCGGTTCCTGGCGGGCATATCGACCCAGCGCATCCCAGTCCGAAAGGCGGTAGCGCATGCTCATTTCCCAGAGAAAATTCTGCCAGCGATAGTACTCAAATACCCAGTTATTGTAGTTGCCGTAGTATCCTGAAGTTCCAGGCCCGCCACCGGTCCCGCCGGTATGACGATCAGTATTTGGCGGATTGGGAACGGATAGTGGTGTTGGAGTGTGGGTGGGATTCGGTATACTCACGGGCGAAAAGCGAACGCCAGTGTCGCCTCCTCCTGCTCCCCGAGCGTCGCTGACCCTGTCGCTTGTTCTTTCCCGAACTTCCTGTTGCTCTCTTCGCTGCGCCGGCGTGGAAACCATGGCGGCCAAAAAGACTAACGATAAGACCCTCAGAAACCTCATTATCACTAACCTCCTAAGAATGAACCTATATGTTACTCGGTCTTGAAAATTGAATCCAGACAATTCGACCGCAAATACGATATTTCTGATGAAGATAGCGGCGAGAAGGTTCAGTTTTTCTCAGTTACGGTTTAAGACCAGCGAGAAAAAGGTTCGTGCTAAAATAGAGACAGCGGCCTGCAAATCAGAAAAGAGCAAAAAACTAATGCCCAATCAGTCATTTACGTCAAAATCCGGAAATGGAAATCGGCGCCGCTCCCGCGAACAGAAGCACCAGGGACAGGAACTCAGTAAGATCATCGACAAATTGATCTACACGCTCTGGAGCACCATTAGCGACGTCGAAGCCATGCATCCGGCAAATTCCCGCTTTTACCGTGTGACAATCTTCGGGAGCGCACGTATTTCCAGCGGCGATGCGCTTTACCAGGATGCACGCAAGCTCGCTTGCCTGCTGGCAGGGTTTGGATGCGACATAGTAACTGGCGGTGGCCCTGGATTAATGGAAGCTGCAAACGAAGGGTCTAAGGAGTGCAGCTCCGACGGCAAGACACGTTCTTTTGGCCTCACCATCAATCTCCCTTTTGAGAACACACCGAATCCTTATGTAGACAAAGTCACGGCACACCGAACTTTTTTCTCCAGACTGCACCACTTTGTACGTATGTCCAACGCATACATTGTTTTTCCCGGAGGAATCGGGACAGCGCTGGAGGCCTTTATGATTTGGCAATTACTTCAGGTCAAGCACATCGAGGAGCGCCCGCTGGTTTTTGTCGGCGACATGTGGGAAGGACTGGTGGCCTGGATGCGATCGACCATGTTGAAACTAAAGACGGTGGATTCGGGAGATTTTAATTACGCCTGCTGTGTCAAGACGATCGAAGAAGCGGCAGAAATCATTCGAAAGTCAAAGCAGAATTTTGACGTGGCGCTCGGCCGAAAGACAACGCCACTCCCTCAAACCGCGTTCCAGCGAGTAGCAAGACTGAAGAAAGGATAGGGCAGGAGCTGCAGCCGCGAGCTGAGAGCCAAGACCTGAGAGCTCAAGAAAAACCGGTCACGGCCACGCTCACGTGCACGTCAACGTCACGCCTGTCCAAATTAGCATTTTTAGAGTTCGTAACTTGGACAGACGTGGACGAAGTCGTGGTCGTTGACGTGCACGTGCTCGTGATCGGTTTTTGTCAGCCCGGGTACTATTTGGGCGCAAGCCAAAAGCCGTTCACGTGCACGTGCGCGACCACGACCACGTCCACGTTCACGCCCACGAGAAAAACCTCCACCTCGCCTGCTGGTCAGTTAAATTGATGTTAACCAAAATGACGAACCTCTAGATGCTGCTGCCCGTACGTGCACGCCATTCCAATTTGGACAGCATCGTTCGAGGGCGGGAAGACTGGAGTTCACCAAGAATTATCGTCCCTTTCCTTTCAATAGCTTCGTCCGTCCAAATTGACCCTTTTCCGCAGCTAATTAGGACAGCAGTGACGTCAACGTCCACGTCTACGCTTGACGCCCGCGCTCTTCAGCAATTGCGGTGCAGAACGCTGAAGCCTGGCTGGAGATGATCTCATCGTGGGCTGTAAGGTCAAAGGCGCTGGTTGGCGGCGATTCTAGTGCAAAATCTCGGCTCCCCGGCACGAGGCGGGAGGAGACTATTTGGGCAACACGTGTCTAGCTACTCTTTTTTTGTTCGTCCTTGGATTCCTTGCAGGAGACGCACAGGCGCGTCCAGGGGACAGCTTTGAGCCGGGCCGAGGGGATTTCTTCACCGCACATCTCGCAGATCCCGTAGGTGTGTCGTTCAATTCTCAGGATGGCTTCATCAATGGCACGCAACAGTTTGCCGTCTGTCTGACGAAGACGCAGGCCGACATAGGCATCATGATTCTCGTTGGATTGATCCCCAAAATCCCCGGCGCTGAAATGGCCTGAGCCGAGCGGCGGCGTCTCCTGGCTAAGGATTTCCGTTCGTTTCGCCTGAAGCGCCTCACGGTATCGCTGTAAGTCTGATGTGTGCATTGTCGACCTTCCTCTTGCCATAAAAAAGCTTAACTATACCAAAGTGGGAAGCAATCGTTCAACAGATCGGTTCAAGCTCGCCACAAGCCGGGATTAACCAATAAATGCATTGTGTTTTCAGGCACTTGCGACGTGAGATAGAATGAAAAATCAATGAAGAGACGTCTTGCTAGAGTCCAATTCGGTTTTACCTGGCTGTGCCTTCTCATTGCTGTGGCGCCTGCCCACTTTTGTTGCACAGCCTTCGCTGAGAAAGTGGATTTCACCTTCTGGGACAAAGATCTAAAGCGGTATGTCAATCCTCAGGGATTAGTGGATTATTCGGCGTGGAAAAAGAAGACAAACAACTTGGACCGCTTCCTCTCTCAGATTGCGACAGCCGATCCTAGCGCAAATGAAACCGAAGAGAAATGCCTGCTGATTAATGGGTACAATGCAGCAGTCCTAAAGCTAACGCTGGACCATTATCCTCTCGAAACCATTCAGGACATCAAGGGTACTTTCACCGAGAAGCGTTTTCAGTTCCGGCACACCCGGGTTTCACTGGACGATCTAGAGAATCGCCTCCGGGGCAAGGGGGATCCACGTATTCATGCGGCGTTGGTCAGCGCTGCGGTCAGTTCCTGCCTCTTGCGAAGGGAAGCCTACGTCCCAACAAGTCTGGACGCGCAGCTTGACGACCAGGTCCATATCTGGCTCAGCAACGAGCGCTGGAATCATTTTCAGCCGGAGCAGGGTCGAGCGGAGGTCAGCGCAATCTTCAAGTGGTATGAGGGTGACTTCGAAAGAAACGGACGCACGGTGCGTGATTTTCTCAGAGAAAACGCTCCGCGCAAGTACGTCGATTTCCTCTCTCATTCGGATTACGAGATTGCGTACATGCCCTTTGACTGGTCTCTAAACGACCAGTCGGCATCGACCAGGTTTTACTTGCTGTCCCGCCTGTGGTCTCGAGTGAAAAACTGGATCCCGTTTGGGATGAAAACCCAGCCGCGGCCTTAAGCCCGGATCATCGTGGACCTGGACGTGGTCGTTGACGTGCACGTGATCGTGACCGTGAACGGCTTTTTTGGTTGCAGCTATGCCGTGTTGGGCCTCTGTGGTGAGTTTTCCTGAATTTCTGCCCGGCGGGGAGGTTTCTTCCATCCTTGAAAGATAATTCCCCCGGTAATGACAGGCAGGGAGAGAAGCGTCAGCGCCAGCCCGATAATCCAGCTCCAAGGACGGTAGCTCAGCTCTACAACCGAATCACCCGCAGGAACAGTAACCGCCATGAAAAGATAATTCGCTGGAACCAGTCTCGCCCGCTTTCCGTTGACGCGAGCTCCCCAACCGCTGGCGTAAGCTTCGCGAACCAACAGGTACCCCGGGACTGATGCCCGGGTCTGGTACTGCCTGTAGTCGGGGGTCTCCTGCACTACCTGCGCGCTGCCGGACCCGCGCACTGCTGCAGGCGCCTGATCGCTTTCCAGGTAAATCGCCGTTCTCGTCTTGCCCGATAGGAGTGCCGCTAGACTTTCGTCGGCCGTTGCTTTCCTGGTATCGGCATTGAAGTCGATCCGAGAAACTGTGCCGGTCGCTTGGTACAAGAAAGCGCCCGAGGCTCGTGCTTCGGTCCATCCCGAGATTAGCAGGGGAGTGGGCGAGACGATGTACTCGACTCCGCATTCCCTTAATACATCGGCAGTGTTTTGGTCCACCTTGTGGATGGAGTGCTGCGGGTCGTTCCTGCTGCCGGTCAGCCGGTCGAAAAAATGCTGGGTCCGAGCCAATACGACCGGCTCATACCCACGGAAATCGCGGACAGCCATTGCCGCCGACATGTTGGGCAGCAGCGTTCCATCTCCGATGCCTGCGATGCGTGCTTCTTTTCGAACCGCGCTCATCAAGTCCGGTGCACGAAGCAATTCACCTGGCGTGGCCGGGTTGAAGTAAAAGCCGTAAAGAAAACCAAAACCCGGCAGCAACAAGCCCAAAAGCGGCGCAGCAAGCCGTGGCTTTAACTGCGTAGTACAAAAAATGAATAAGAAGAGAAGGGCAAGGACGCCGTACCAGGGAATCCTGGATTGCCAAACGAGAAAAGGGAACTTATCCATCACGAACCACTGCCACAGGAGAACGGCTAATTGCACAACTAGAAACGCTGCTGGCAGGATTCGTAATCCAGGCTCAGCCTGACTCCAGCGTTCCAATCCCAGGCCGAAAAGCAGAACTGCGCAAAATTGGAAAATCTGGATCAAATGAATGTGGTTTCCCTGCCGCAGAAACGGAAGGGAAGTAAACAGGCCAAAAAAAGGCCAGATGCCAAAGGGGATGAGAAAACCGAACATAAGCCCCATAACCAGAGACGGAACACGTGTATTTAGCGAGCGGGACATGCCGTAAAACATCAAGAGCAATGGGATGGCGCCCAGGAAAATACATTGCTCCATTTGCCGAACGGTGGCATGGCTGGGATTGAAAATCGGTGATCCAAAAAAGTAGGGCGTCAACATGGCCGGCAGCCTCAGCAGGGAAATCCGGAAGGGATTAACAAGCTGGGTCCTGCTTTCCAGCGTGGCGCTTTCCTGCAAATAGGAATAGAAAGGAAGCAGAGCCGCGCTGGAAAGCAGAATGCCCCAGACGCTGTGAAACAGCATGGGAGTCAGCGATTTTCTGACATTGATCGGAGGGCCCTGCATCTGCCGCGGGCCGGATTCAAAAACACGAACGGCCAAATACAGGAGTAGGAAAAACAGGGCGCCGACCGCGCTTTCAATATGACCGGCCGTCAACAGCAGTGCGACCAGCAGCGAAAAGATCCATCGCCATCGGACCTTTGCATTCACAAACCCTTCTTCCAACGCGACCAACACCCAGGGCAGCATCATTGTGATCCGGGTATCAGGGAAGATCAGGAAGTAGATACTGTAGCCGCAGAAACAATAAGCCACCGAGGCACACCAGGCAGCCAAGGGGCGTACCTGCAGAAATCGACGGGAAAAGAAATAGACTCCCAAACCGGCCAGCGTGAGTTTAAGAAAAGCATCCCATTCGAAAAAAGCTTCCACCGGCACAATTAATGCAAGCCAAGTGATGGGAAATAGAACGGCCGAGACCACATCCGCCAGGAATGGGGTTCCGCAAAGTACATAAGGATTCCAAAGCGGAAAGTGCCCGCTGCGCACTTGGTTTCGAAAGAACCAAAGCGCGGGATAGAACTCTTGCAGAGAGTCTGACAAATTCGCATTCTGCGGGACGACCTGCTGTCGCGTAGCCCATGGGGTATAGGAAAGAAGCAGGTCGGCTGGAAGCAAAACCTTCGACGAGAACAAAGCGGGCGCCAGAAATAGAGCCGACAGCCCTGCAATTGCCAGAAACGCAAGAGCAAGCTCAGTACGCGTGGGGGGGTGAATATCCGGTTTCATAGTTACTAAGAGGCCTGTGAGTCCAAGCACTAAGTTTTAGAAGCGAAAAAGATTGGATGAGCAGCGGCTCTGCCGCCGCATAGTGCGGACAGCCTCCGGCTTCCCACTAGCGCGCGCCTGACGGACCGCACAAACCCCAGGGCCACCACGCGGCACGGCGAAGCCCGTAGAATGCCCTAGTCGTGTAGGCAACCGCAGAACCGCGACCGGAAGGGAGCGGCGCGCCCATATGAGTTACTTGCAGAATGCTATGACCGCCAATATCTCGCCCAGTTGCGCGCAGCGGGACGGCAGAGACCCATTACGTTGGGCGCGCCGCTCCCTTCCGGTCGCGGTTCTGCGGCTGCTGTTGGGCCAGCTTGAAAAGTCTGTTTCAAAATGTCCAAACTCCGGGCCCGGCTTTGAAAGGCTGGGCTAAAGTCAGACGCCGCTATGCGGCGCAGAGCCGCCTGGTTCACGCAATTTTTCGAAAAGTGGAATAAGTGCAATCGCGCTGCACAGGAGTAAATCCTGCACTGCGGACCACTTCAATCAACTTCTCGCGAGTTGCCCGGTGATGGGCTCCAGCCGTGCTAATGACATTCTCTTCAATCATTACGCTGCCGATATCATTGGCGCCGTAGCGGAGTCCAATCCTTCCCACTTCCAATCCCTGCGTCAGCCAGGAGACCTGGATGTTCCTGAAATTGTCGAGAAACAGGCGCGACACCGCCAGCAACTTCAAATACTCACGGGAGGGAAACACCTCCTTTATTTCCGCTGACATTTCTGTTCCTTTAAGCTGAACGTTCCAGGGTATGAAAGCGACAAAGCCACCGCTTTCATCCTGCAGCGCCCGCAGGCGGCGAAGATGTTCCACTCGCTCTTCAACGGTCTCGCCGCCTCCCACCATCATGGTCGCCGTGGTTTTCAGCCCGATAGAATGGCCATCGCGCATCACTTGAAGCCATTCATCTGCGGTGCACTTGCCTGGACTGATCTTATCGCGCATTCGCTCTACCAGAATCTCCGCCCCTCCGCCCGGCAGCGATGTAAGCCCGGCGGCCCGAAGCCGTGCCAGCGCTTGCTTGAGGCTCAGCTTGGACAATTTGGCAAGCACGACAATCTCGGGTGGTGAAAAACAATGGAGTTGAATGGAATAGCGCGCGCGAATGGAACGCAGCAGGTCTTCGTAATAATCAATCTTCAAATGCGGGTGCATGCCACCCTGCATTAATATGCCTGTCCCGCCCAGCTCAATCATTTCCTCGATTTTTTTGAAGATTGTCTCTTTGTCGAGGATGTAGGACTCTTCGTCGCCCAGCTTCCGGTAGAAATTGCAGAACGTGCAGCGTGCCACACAGACGTTGGTGTAATTGATGTTGCGATCGACAATGAAGGAAACAATCCCATCAGGATGCCAGCGGGCTCGGATCTCGTCGGCCGCCGCTCCGATCTCTTCTACAGCATCGCTTTTCAGGAGCGCCACAGCGTCGTCGAAATCGAGCCGGTCGCCATCTAGTGCTTTTTTGAGAATTGAGGTGACTTCAGCCATTTATATGAAAAACTTGGAGACTCATAATGATTTTTGATCTTCTAACTTGTTACGTGAAGGCGGTAGGCAGAATGCAGAAAGCAGCAGGCCAAAGGTGATAAACTGCTGAAGAAGGTTACTTTCTGCTTTCTGCCTTCAGCTTTCCGCCTTCATTCTCTTGAGTTTCTACAATCTTATTTTACCGCCTTGCCGCCGACCGCCATCATGGCGCCGGCAACGAGGCAAAGACCTCCAACAATATGAAAAACCAGAAGGTACTGCTCCATCTGAAAGACCCTCTTGGCGAGGATTCCCGCAATGATAAGCAGACACCCAACAATCAAGAGCGCCCATCCCCACTTTTTCATTGCAGGGCGATTGTATCACTCGTCAGCCGCGAATAAACTCGGATGAACGCGGAAAGTACGAATGACGAAGTTCGAGTGTCGAATGACACGGATTATTCATGGCGAACTCTGTTCCAATCAGGCCGTCAAGATATAAAGCCGTCAACGTCTACGATTACGAAACGATTACGAGCACGTCACGCCTGTCCAAATTAGCATTTTTAGAGTTCGTAACTTGGACAGACGTGGACGTGGTCGTGGTCGTTGACGTGCACGTGCTCGTGATCGGTTTTTGTCAGCCTGGGTGCTATTTGGGCGCAAGCCAAAAGCCGTTCACGTGCACGTGCACGACCACGTCCACGTTCACGCCCACGAGAAAAACCGCCACCTCGCCTGCTGGTCAGTTAAATTGATGTTAACCAAAATGACGAACTCTAGACGCTGCGGCCCGTACGTGCACGCCATTCCAATTTGGACAGCATCGTTCGAGGGCGGGAAGACTGGAGTTCACCAAGAATTATCGTCCCTTTCCTTTCAATAGCTTCGTCCGTCCAAATTGACCCTTTTCCTCAGCTAATTTGGACAGCAGCGACGTGAGCGTTGACGTCACTGCTGTCCAAATTAACTGACGTTTTAGATCGGACCT
>DASYPF010000089.1:0-13327 GCA_036006905.1 Acidobacteriota bacterium | reverse complement strand
CTGCGCCCTCTGTGCCACCTTTGTGTTCTCTGTGCCTCCGTGTTGAATGTTGTGGATTGGCCTAAGAGTACTGCGAGAAAGCCGCGGAACAGATTCATTTACAATTACTTACATCAACAACACCTGATCTACAAAATTTGGCTTGACTTCTTGTATCGCAAATCGTAATATTAGTATCGCTAATTGCAATATATATGAAACTCGGAGACAAACTTCGCTATTTGCGTTTGGTGGAAGGTAATCTGCGGGGCCTTGGCCGGGCAATGACGCAGCTTGAGGTAGTGCGCGCCATCAAAAGAGAACATCTCAAGCACACCATCAGCCAGTCGTACCTGTCGCAGATTGAAAACGGCGCCCGCCAGCACTTGACCAATAAAACGCGCACACTGCTGGCAAAGTTCTTTAAGGTCCATCCCGGCTATTTGGTCGATGACCCGGATGGCTTCCACACAGAGCTGACGTCGAATCTGCGCGGACTGGAGGACAAGCTGGATCTGTGGCTGATCGGCGGCGCCGAGCAGTTCGGGCGCGATCCGGAGGTCAGCCACAGTTTGCTGCAAGTCGCACGGCATGACGACTCGCGCAAGTGCCTGATTCTGCTGGGAGCCATACTGGAGACGCCGGAGCTTGCCGACCGCCTGTTGGACGTGCTCAAACCAAATCGCAGTACGCTGCAAGCAAGGAGGTGAGGCTTATGACCTGGGAGAATTTTTATCTGGTTTGCTTTGTGTTTGGGTTTGCCTTGAGCCTGCTGTCGTTTCTATCCGTCAGCCTGCACATCCCCGTCAGGTGGCACTGGCCGCATCCCGGCGCGCATCATGCGGGCGGTATTCCACACGTTCAGGTCGGACATGCCTCGCATGCCGCTGCGGGCCACGCGTCTGCTTCGAACAACACGTCGCAGATATCTCCCTACAATTTTTCTACCTTGATGGCGTTCATAGCGTGGTTTGGCGGGGCGGGCTATTTGATGAGTCATTACTACAGGGGTTGGTTTCTTCTCGGTTTGGCAGTGGCTCTGGTCAGCGGCATGGCGGGCGCTTCAGTGGTGTTCTGGTCTTTAGCGAAGGTCCTTCTGGCGCACGAGCAAAACCTGGACCCCGCTGACTATGAGCTCGTTGGAGTTCTGGCCACCGTCACCAGCTCGATTCGCAGCGCCGGAACCGGTGAGATTATTTTTTCGCAGGAAGGGACCCGGCATGTTTCAGGAGCGCGGAGCGAAAACGGCGCCGCCATCGCAAAAGGCGAAGAAGTGGTGATCACGCACTACGAACGGGGCATCGCGTATGTCCAGCGTTGGAAGGAATTTTCCGGCGCGGACGGATGAAAGCCTCAAAAAGGAGGAAGTATGGAAGTTCCATTGAGTTTTTGGGTGATTTCCGGATTGATGCTGCTTGTCGTGCTTTTCCTGCTTGCCATGGTTGCGCGACTGTTTCGCAAAGCAGGGCCGCACGAAGCGCTCGTGGTCTATGGCTTTCGCGGCACGCGCATCGTCAAAGGCCGCGGGACCGTTATTTTCCCCATGATCGAAAGCTGTCGGGAATTGTCTTTGGAATTGATGTCCTTTGACGTCGCGCCGCAACAGGATCTTTATACCAAGCAAGGAGTGGCGGTTACCGTGGAAGCGGTTGCGCAGATCAAAGTGAAATCCGACCCTGAATCCATTCAGACGGCGGCCGAACAGTTTCTTACGAAACCGCCACAAGAGCGTGAAGGGCTGATACGTCTGGTGATGGAAGGGCATCTGCGCGGCATCATCGGCCAGCTCACCGTTGAGCAGATCGTCAAGGAGCCCGAGATGGTCGCCGACCGCATGCGTTCCACATGCGCCGACGACATGAACAAGATGGGCCTGGAAGTCATCTCGTTCACCATCAAGGAAGTGCGGGACAAGAACGAATACATTACCAATATGGGGCGTCCCGATGTGGCGCGCATCAAGCGGGATGCCGATGTGGCCGCAGCCGAGGCGGAGCGCGACACTGCCATCAAGCGGGCTGAAGCGTCACGCGCCTCGGCCATCGCCAAGGCGCAGGCCGACCAGGAGCGCGTTTTGGCCGAAACCCTGTCGCAAGCCAAGCAGGCCGAAGCGACCCGAGACCTGGAAATCAAGAAGGCCAACTATACAGAACTTGTGAAGAAACAGCAGGCCCAGGCTGATAAGGCTTACGAAATCCAGTCGAATGTTATGCAGCAGCAGGTCGTCGCCGAAGCAGTCAAGGTACAACAAATCGAGAAAGAGCAGCAGATCAAGGTGGAAGAGGCGGAGATCGCGCGTCACGAAAAAGAGCTGATCGCTTCGGTGCTGAAACAGGCAGAAGTAGAGCGCCAGCGCATCGAGAATCTGGCCAACGCTGAAAAAATGAGACTGATCGCGGAAGCCGAAGGGCACGCCGCGGCAACGCGAGCTCAGGGAGAGGCAGAGGCCGAAATCATCTTCAAGAAGGGTGAAGCCGAAGCCAAAGCGATGAACGTCAAGGCGGAAGCGTATCAGGAGTATAACCAGGCGGCAGTCGTCGACAAGCTGATTTCCGGCTTGCCCGAGGTAGTGCGCGCCATGGCTGCGCCGCTTTCGCAGATTGACAAAATAACCATCGTTTCCACCGGAAATAGCGATTCGGCCGGAGTGAACAAGATTACCGGCGACATCGCCAAGATGGCGGCACAGGTTCCGGCGCTTTTTGAAACGCTCTCGGGAATGCGAATGTCCGAATTGTTCTCCAAGATCCGGCAGATTGGAGACAAACCGCCCAAACCGGAAGTGTTGGGCGAAGGGGCCGGAAAGTAGCAAGTCGCGTCGGCAGGCCATGCCGGTCATTGTTAGTTATTCGAAAGGAGTATCACCATGGGATTACTAGAACGCGTTTCAACTTTGGTTCGCGCCAATCTAAACGACCTGATTGACAAAGCGGAAGATCCGCAAAAGCTCATCAAGCAGATCATTCTCGATATGGAGAACCAGCTGCTTCAGGTCAAAACTCAGGTAGCCATCTCGATTGCAGATCAGCATTTGCTCGAGAAAAAGCAAAAAGAGAATGAGGACAAGATCGCTGAATGGTCGCGAAAGGCCGAACTGGCCGTCACCAAAAACCAAGACGATCTGGCTCGCGCCGCACTGGAGCGAGTCATCGGCTACCGGCAGCTTGCGGAAAGTTTCCACCAGCAGGTCGCCGATCAGAAAGTGCAAGTCGAGACCCTGAAGTCCGCATTGCACAAACTGGAGCAGAAGCTTGGGCAGGCGCAGAGCAAGAGCGATCTGCTTCTGGCCCAACATCGGCGCGCCCGCGCACTCAGCAAAGCCAGCGACGCGCAAATGGTCATAGGGGATTCAAAAATCGCCGCCTTTGAGAGGATGAAAGAAAAGGTACGGCATGGCGAAGCGATCAGCGAGGCCAAATCGGAAATGGTGTCCGACACCCTGGACGACAGATTTGCAGCCATAGAAAAGGAAGATGAGATCGAACGGCTGCTGGCAGAACTTAAGTCACGGCAGGGAGTGAGTAAGTAAAAAAGCGGGAGAGTGGGAATGTCGAATTTCGAGTTTCGAATGTCGAATCCTGTGTCAAATCGATATTAAGACGCGATTAGAAGATTCGACACTCGAAATTCGTCATTCGTCATTATCCCTCTCCCGCTCCCCCGCTCTTCCGCTCTTTCTTAGATCCCACCCTCACCAGAGTCCCCACTGGAAGGCTCCCTTGGCGTTCCTGGGCGGCGGCCGCGCTCTGGACTGATTTCTTCACTCGCAGGTGTTGCCCCGGGAGTTTCCCACGACGTCGTCGCGGGAGGTTCCCAGGTCCGTGGAGGAGCTTCGGGCTGAGTGGTTCGCTTCGGCGCTGCTGCCTTGCTTGGCGCCGCTTTTTTGGAAGTTTTCTTCGCCGCGGCTCTCTTCACAGTTTTCTTCGCAGGCCTCGCGGACCGCCTCGCAGCAGAGGATTTTTTCTTTGCGCTTTTTCTAGCTGTCTTCTTCGCCGCCCCCGCGCGCCTTAGCGCGGCGCCGCCCCTGGTCCGCTTTCCAGCTCGAGCCTTTGTCTTCTTTTTGGAAATAGAACGCTTCTTGGATTTAGCCATGTGCGATGTTCCTCCAAAATGTAATGGAGATAGTATAGGACCGAAACTCGGGAAAGCTGAACAAAACTCAACTGATCGTCTCAAAATTCTCTGAACAGTATCATTCGCGCCTGGGGAGAACCGCGCCCGGACGTTTGGCGCAGCCACTTGATCCCCGCAAGAGAACGCCCCGCAGCCCGTCTCCGCAGCCCTCCACCGCTTCCCCCTATAAGTCATTGGTACTTCGTGACTTTTGGCTTGCTTTTCTGGCAGAATATTACGGAATAATACACTTTCTGGAAGCGACACAAGGAGGAGACATTGACGACAAAGAAGCAGCAAATTCTGGATAGACTGGAAAAGGCCTATGCCATGGAATTGGAGACAGCCATCAATTACCTGGCGGAATCCATTAACTTGGACGGAGTCCGCGCCGAGGAGATCAAAAAGGCGCTGGCCGCCGACATTCAGGGAGAGATCGGACATGCCCAGCGCATCGGAAACCGCATTAAACAGTTAGGGGGAACCGTTCCGGGCAGCCTTAATTTGAATTTCGATCAAAAACCGATGCAACCCTCAAACGACTCCACCGATGTTGTGTCGGTCATCAAAGGCGTTATCGGCACTGAACAGGACGCAATCAGAAACTACAACGCTCTCATCAAAATTTGTGAGGGAGAGGATTACGTCACGCAGTCTCTCTGCATCGAGACACTGGCCGAGGAAGAAGGCCACTTGACGATGTTCAATGGATTTCTGAAGGAGTACGAGAGGAAGTGAGCCGATTGCGGATTGCGGATTTCGGATTGCGGATTTTAAGAGCGTCCGTTGTCAGTTGGCCGTCGTCCGTGGTTTACTGCGGAATCGAGACTGCAGTATTAGCAACGAACAACCTGATTCAATTGCGAATTGCGGATTTGGGATTGCGGATTGATTCGATTGCGCATTCAATCCGCAATCCGAAATCGACAATCCGCAATTTTCAGTATCCCCGATTCCTCAAAATCTCGAAGTAGTCCTCATCTCCCGGCTCCAGGTCGTATTTTTCCCAAAGCGTTGCATAGCCTCGAAGATTGCGCAGCACTTCGCGCACGGCCTCTGCGTCGCGCTTGAAGATGACGTTGAAGTTGATCCCGGGAGCACCGCGATCCAGCAGCTCTTCGGCAATTAGGGTGGCCTGCTGCACTGCAAAATGAAAGGCCTCTTCCTTGGGAAGCGCTTCCAAACGCGAGCGGATATGGGTGGGGACACTGACGTGAATTCTTTCTTCCAAAAATTCAACCCGTTTGAAACTGTTTAAGGGAATAACCGAAGGAATCATGGGCATGTCAATTCCGGCGTGCCGCGCCGCATCCATGTAAATGGAATAGCGCACCGGATCGTTGACGATATTGCAGATGATCCCGTTGGCGCCGAATTCCATTTTCCTCTTTTGAAAAGCGAAATGTTTGGCAAGCTGCGAGTCGGGAAACTCCGGATGGCCGGCGATCAGAATGTCCAGTGCAGTCTTGCGCCCCGTCTCCGAACCGTCCTGCAGTTTTCCGTCGCGGTACTCGGATGTCAGCCTTACTAGCTCATAAGTAAAATAGCGGTACGAGTCGACTTGCTTGGATGCCCCCGGCGTGGGATCGCCGCGAATCACCAGCAGATCAGAGATGTTGTGCTTTTCCATATTCGCCAGATTCGTGTACAGGCTGCGCGCCGAGCCTTCATCGCGCGCCGTCAAGTGCACGATGATGGGCATTTGAGGAATGAACTGGCGAATCTCGCGCGCAATGCTGAGCGGATTTAATTTAAAACTTCCGCCGGTATTATTTGTGACCGCCAACCCTTGCAGGTCGAGGTCTTTTAAGATATCGAGCGTTTCCCATGTCTTTAGAATGCCGTTGAAATGGACGGGAGGGCTGATTTCAACGGTAAAGATCGGCTGGTTCTGCTCTCGGAATTTATTCAGAATCGCAATCAGAGCCATGGCCTTAATACGTTGGATAAAGTCGGATTGAATCGGTTGCGGATTGTGGATTGCGGATTGCGGATTGAAAAAACACAACGGTGCGGCTCTGGAGAACCTGAGTAGATTCCCAGCACCGCCGTTTTTGGGCTAGAAGCTCCAAATTCCGCATCCACGTCTGGTATAAGACTCCTCCATCCATTCGTAGATTTCCCTGCGTGGTGAAGATTTGAGATGTTGTCAACTTTTTGCAGTAATGCTTAAGCGTAACAGCATTTGCACGGCTTTTCAAATTCCGCAATCCTCATTTCGCAATCCGCAATCCGCAATCCTTTCATTCCTAAGCCGAGTCCCTGAGTTAAATACAATTTAATCCTCAATTAATTCCGGCTTAATTCGTTCGATTTAGATTTCAAAACTAACGAAAGATCCGGCACATTCCGGATCGAAGTCCGCGGGTCGCACGCGGGCTTGCGATCTCGCCGTCCCCTCCTAGGCGGCGAGAACGTGAAGAGAAACGAAACCTTGTCAATACTGTACAGGTTCTGTTTTCTCTACAGATAGAAGAACGTTTCGCTCTCCCTTTGGCCCGTTCTTTTTCTGTTTCGTGTTATTCGGGAGTTTTTGGCCGGTCCGTGCCGTAGCTGTCAGCTATCAGCGGGAGAATCTCCTTCACCGCCGGCAGTCTGAGATAGACAACAACGCCATAAACTACGCAGTCACCGGAAGATCCACGTAGAAAGTACTCCCTTTCCCCAGAGCGCTTTCTACGTGAATGGCCCCTCCGTGGGCACGAGCGATCCTTTGCGCGATGCTTAACCCCAGTCCCACGCCTCCGCCATCGTGGTGCCGCGAACTTTCCGCCTGATAGAAGCGATTGAATATTTTTCCCAGGTCCTGCGTTGAAATTCCAATGCCCGTATCGTAAACCGTCACTCGTGCCACCTGCCCCTGCGTCTTCAGTTGAATGCAGATGGAGCCTTTTGGGGGAGTAAACTTGATGGCATTGCTCAGTAGGTTCAGGAATAGTTGCTGCAGTCGAGGCTCATCCGCCATCACCAACGCGGGTTCGGCCGCTTCCAGTTTCAAGTCGATGTTTTTGCTTTGGCAGAGGGGCAGAGCCTGATCATGCAGTTGTTTCAAAAGAGCATCCAGCGCCAGGGGAGTTTTTTCGAAGCGATACTCGCCCGACTCGACCTTGGAAAGCCAGAGCATTTCATTGACCATGCGCGTCAGGCGCTGTAACTCCTCCAGATTGCTGGCAATCAGACTGCGATACTCATCGACGCTCAAATTGCTGCGCAGTGCCACTTCGTTCTCACCTTGCATAATCGTCAGGGGCGTGCGCAGTTCGTGCGAGACGTCAGAGTTGAACTGGCGCATCTGCTCAAATTGAGTTTCCAGGCGCGAAATCATGTCATTAAACGTGACAGCCAGCTCGCCGATCTCATCTCGGGCGTCCGGCACGGGAATGCGCTCGGACAGGTTTTCAGACGTAATGCGCCGGGCGGTTTCGGTGACCCTTCGCACCGGCACCAGTGCCTGGTGCGCGACGTAGAAGCCTCCCAACAAAGTCACTATATAGATTAGCGGCAACACCACCAAGCCGATCCAGCGGAGGTCGCGCAGTGATCTTTCCAGCGGCGTCATTCGCGCTCCCAGGTGAAGCAAGTAAGGATTTTTCCTGGAATCGAAAAACACTCGCTGGAAAAAACGCAGCCTCTCGGCTGACGGCAATGCAACCTCCAGAAAATCTTCTGGCGTGCGGTAGACCTCGCGGATCTCGGCGGCCGGTACTTCGAGAGATATTAGAGCAAGGTCTTCAGAGCGATAGAGTGGTCGCCCTTCGATCGTGGTAATCAGCACATATCGCGTAATGGCTTTTAGCTGGTATTGGACGCTTGGAGTCGCCGATAAAAAGTCTATAGTGGGTCCGGTGTTGGGATTGAATCGTACATACCGCTCGACTTCCTCGGCATCGAGGCGCAGTTGCTGATCAAAGTTGGATTTCAGCTGGATGGTGAGATAACCTAGAATAAAGAAGCCGGAAAGCCCCAGCATCAGCCCCAATACTGCCGCGTAATAGAGGCCAAGCCGAACTTTCAGGCTAAAAGACTTCATTCAGACGATTTCAATGTGTATCCTACTCCGCGAACGGTGTGGATCAGCTTCCGATCATAAGCCCGATCGATTTTGTTGCGCAAGAAGTTGATGTACACGTCCACCACGTTGGTGAAACTGTCAAAACTCATGTCCCAAACATGCTCGATAATCATGTTGCGCGTAACGACCTGGTTTTTGTTGCGCAACAGGTACTCAAGCAGAGCAAATTCTTTGTTGGACAGATCGATTTCCTTCCCAGCGCGGAAAACCTTTCGGCGAGGGATGTCCATCACCAGATCTTCAGCGCGAAGCTCAGCCTGAAAATCCGAGCCGCTGCGGCGTCGCAGAAGCGCCCTTATCCGCGCCAGCAACTCGGCAAAAGCAAACGGCTTGACCAGATAGTCATCCGATCCGTGATTTAAACCAGCCACCCGATCTTCAACGGAATCTTTAGCGGTTAATATCAAAATGGGAGTGGTGACGTTCTTCTTGCGAAGCGTTTGCAAAACTTCCAGTCCATTTTTGCGGGGCAGAAGAATATCGAGGACAATACAATCGTAGCTGTTGGATTCGGCCAGGGCTTCGCCCTCAACACCGTTGGCCGCCAAGTCTACTGCATAGTGCTCCTGTTCTAATCCTTTCTTAATGAAACTTGCGACTTTTGGTTCGTCTTCAACGACCAGTATTCGCATAAGTGGCTCTTGGACGCTACTATTGTATCTCGCCGACGCATCTGTATTCATAGCAGTTCTTTTTAGCCATGGCGTATTAACGATGAGTTAAAACGAGATTAAAATCGGTTAAGGCCTCGGGGCGGGTGTCCGTCTCCCGTCACCCGTGATTTACACATGAACAAACATCGGACTAGAAATACATTTGACCGCATTCATTCGGTTATCCGACGCATTCCAGCAGGTAAAATCGCTACTTATGGAGAAGTGGCTCTCAAATCGCGCGTCAGCGTTCGTACCATTGTCTGGGCACTGCACAAATGCCCGAAGGATGTGCCTTGGCATCGGGTCGTGGGCAAGGGAGGCGAAATCCTTCTAGCTCGACGTTCTCCTCTACTGGGTGCCGAGCAAGCACAGCGATTATCAAAAGAAGGATGGAAGGTGGAGCAGTGGAGGGTGACGCGGCGGGAATCAGGAGGCAGGAAACAGGAAGCAGGAGGAAGAAATTGCGAATGACGAAGTGCGAATGGCGAATGACAGATAACGAAGTTAGTGGCATTAATCAGGATGCTGAAAAACTCACCGCGAAGGCGCGAAGAACGCGAAGGTGATCAGATCAAGACCGTACATTCGATATCATCCAGCCCTCCTTAAATGGATGACTGCGTGATAGTTATGCCAACGTTAGAATTCCGGGTCCACAAACGGCCTTCGCGTTCTTCGCGCCTTCGCGGTGACTTTTCAGTATCCTGTTAATCATTCGCAATTCGAACTTCATCATTCGTCATTCGCAATTCGTCATTCGCAATTTCACCCGTCTGCCGCCTGCCTGTGATCCGAGTGATTGCTTTTTACTCGCCTCCTCTCTATATTCCCTTCAGAAGGCGTAATCTCAGTAAAGGAGCCGACTTAGGATGCGGTCCAGAGTCCGAATCGCCATTATCCTTTTGGTATTCTTGAGCTTTTGGCCTTCACGCGTGGCTGACTCATGGCCTCCTGCGCGTCCGGCAAAACCGCTTGTTCAGTTTATTCCCAGCGAAGTCGTGAAAATCGGATTGGAAGAATTGTCACAACAGGGTGTTGACGTGAACAACCAGGGGATTTATATCGAATCTCTCGACGGGAGCCGTATCGTTGCCAGTCACAACGCCGATGTTCTCTTCAACCCGGCTTCGGTAGCAAAGCTCGCGACCTCTACGTTTGCGTTGTGGAAGCTCGGTCCGAATTCCAGATTCGCGACGCGCGCAGCCTATCAGGGATCGTGGAACTCACAGATGCAGCGAATCCAGGGAGATCTCATGGTCGACAGCGACGGTGATCCGCTCTTCCGCATGGGCGAGGCGCGCGTCTTCGCCTCCCGGCTTCGCCAGGCAGGAGTGCGCAGTGTTTCCGGAGATCTAGCGATAGCCGGCCCCTTCTGCTTGAATGGCAACTACTCGCCGGAAGAATCTGCACAGCGGATGGAGAAAATTTTGCGCAGCGCCGGAATTCAGATCCAGGGGACAACTCGTCTGGAAAATCGAGACACCCTTATGGGCACGCGGCATGATCAGGTTCCATCGGCAAACCAGCCGACTGTCCTCACCCATAGTGGGGAGTCGGGTCCCCTGATTCTCGAGCATCGCAGCGTGCCGTTGCGCGACATTCTTTGGCACCAGAATGCGCACAGCGTCAACGTCATTGCCGATCGCTTGGGAGCGTCGCTGGGAGGTCCGTCGGCCATGGAGCGGTTTCTGCAGCAAGAAGTTGGAATCTCGCTGCGGGAGATGTACTTCACCCGGAACTCGGGTCTGGACGCAAACGGGCTGACGCCCCGGGCCACTGTAAAACTGACGCGCTTTCTATATCAGTGGCTGCAGACACGCGGCATGAACCTGCTGGATATTCTTCCCGCAGCCGGCGTCGACTCCGGAACGCTTTCGGATCGGTTCCTAAGGCCCGAGTATCGGGGTTGTGTCATAGCGAAGACCGGGACACAGAGTTCCTGGAATGAGGGAGTAAGCGTCCTGGCTGGCATGCTGTCGACGCGAAAAGGGCAGTTTTTCTTCGCAATTTACAACAGTCACGGGGATATTCGCTTCTACCGAAGATGGCAGGATCTTCTCGTCAAGCGCTTCCTGGAAGAGAGCGGCGGCGGAGTGCCGTGGAAGGAGGAAGCCAAGGAGCCCATCGACATCTATTCTGCGGAATGGAATTTGCAGATTTCTCCAACCGTTTCCAGACACGCGCAATCTGCTGAATAAGAAAGTCGCAAGTCAACAAGTCAACAAGTCAGCAGGTCAACAAGTCAACCAGTCCACAAGTCAACAGGTCAACAAGTCAGCAGGTCAACAGGTCAGCAGGTCAACAGGTCAGCAGGTCAACAAGTCAGCAGGTCAGCGGTCCGGCCGATTTAACTTGCTGACCGGCGGCCTGGGCACTTGCTGAGCTGCAGACCTGTTGACCTGCTGACCTGCTGACTTGTTGACCTGCTGACCTGCTGACTTGTTGACCTGTGGACTTGCTGACTGGTTGACCTTAGGGCGGCTGACCTGTAACTTGCAACCTCATGCATCGCGAATACGGATACTGGCACAGCTCGGCGCTGCGGCGAACTATGGAATATCTCATCTTCGGCAGCGGTGGGATCCCTTTTCTGATATTTCCCACCTCCATGGGGCGTTTCTATCAGTATGAAGATTTCTCCATGGTGCAGACACTCGCGTCTCGAATCGAGAGTGGGCGCATTCAGCTCTTTTGTGTCGATAGCGTGGATGCGGAGAGTTGGTACAACAAGAGCATCCCGCCGGCGCAGCGGGCCGAGCGACACAGGCAGTACGAGCGTTATATCTTGGAAGAGTTCATTCTATTTTTGAGAGGTCGAAACGCCGGGGGCCTGACCGTCTCGGGCTGCAGCTTCGGCGCTTACCATGCCGCAAACTTTGCTTTCAAACATCCCGAACAGTTCTGCCGCGCCATATCCATCAGCGGCAGTTACGACCTGAAATCTCTTGCTGACGGTTATTACGATGACGGTTTTTACTTCAATAGTCCGATAGATTTTCTTCCTAATTTGCAGGACTCCCGCTACCTGGACCCACTGCGGCGGATGAGTCTCGTGTTGCTGTCCGGGGACGAAAATGACATCACTTATTGGAGTACTTTGAGGCTCTCCAATATTCTTCGCAACAAGGGAATTGATCACACGCTGGATATTTGGAGAGGCGCGGTTCACGACTGGCCGGTGTGGAAGGAGATGGCTTTGAAGCACTTCTAGGATTGCGGATTTCGGATTGCGGATTTCGGATTGCAAAAACGTCCATTGTCAGTCGTAAGCACCGATGATACTTTGCTTAAACAACGGACGACGGACAACTGACAACGGACGTTTTTTCAATCTAACTTGGCACTTGCATGAAACGAAAGAAGATCGGACTGATTGTTGGACGAGAAGGAACTTTCCCGCAGGCTTTCATCGACCGCGTCAACGAGCTCAAAACAGAAGGAATTACTGCCGAGTTTGTGAAACTCGGAGGTACGGGTATGGCCGAGCCGTGCCCGTATGGCTGCATCGTCGACCGAATGTCGCACGAAGTGAAGTACTATCGCGGTTATCTGAAGAATGCGGCGCTTTCCGGCACCTACATCATCAATAACCCGTTCTGGTGGTCGGCCGATGACAAATTTTTTAACTACTCAATTGGCACGCGTCTCGGCATCGCTATTCCGCGCACCATCCTGCTTCCGAGCAAAGCCTATCCGGCCGATGTCTGGCCGGAGTCGCTCCGCAACCTGGTCTATCCGCTCAATTGGGACACCATTATCGAGCATATTGGCTTGCCCGCCATTCTGAAACCTTTCGAAGGAGGAGGATGGAAGCATGTGTATAAGGTCCACTCAAAGGAAGAGTTGTTTCGCGCCTTTGATCAGACAGGCGAACTGTGCATGACGCTGCAGCAGTTCATTCGCTTTGAGGAATATGTGCGCTGCTTCTGTTTCGGCAAGGAGAACATTACTCCAGTAAAGTACGATCCGCACAATCGCCGCTACGCCGTCAGCAAGAAATTCCTTGCCCCCGCGCTGGAAGAGCGCATCATTCGCGATGCGCAGACCTTAAACCGCGCTCTCGGCTATGACATGAACACTGTGGAATTTGCCATTGAAGACGGGATTCCTTACGCAATCGATTTCTTAAATCCAGCACCAGATATGGACCGCCATTCCATCACCGACTACTATTTCAAGCACGTCGTGGAGCAGATGGCGCAATTGGCCATCGAGCGCGCGCTTTACGGAACATTCGCCGATATGCAGCCCCGCTGGCCGGGAATGCTGAAAGTGAACACTCTGTTTCCTGGTGAATGCCGTTGAGGCAGTCGCGGGGAGAAAGGAAGCAGACGGCAGGACGCAGTCGGCAACCCCCGTCCAAAGCGACGGGTCGGTCCTGCAAAAGGCGAAAATGTCAGAGCCCGGAGCGTCAGCGACGGGTCCCGCCCAGAGTAACAACGTCTGCCAGAGGAAGGTTTGGATCGCCGACTTCCTCTGGCAGACGTTGTTACTCTGGGCGGGACCC
>DASYPF010000088.1:0-8381 GCA_036006905.1 Acidobacteriota bacterium | reverse complement strand
GGAAAAAGCTGGAGCATTTGATTGAAGATGCTGCAAAATCTATTCACGGCTGATTGCCCTCCTTTTAGGTTGTCTGCAAATACCCTATTAGGATGGCTCAGCCGTGCCTCTCCGAAAAGCTAATTTGGACAGGCGTGACGTGGACGTGATCGTGAACGTAAACGGCTTTGCGTCTAAATCTAGTCATTGAAACGAAGTTCGCCATGAATAATTCAGGGTACCCACGGGGTCAATATCTGATCCAATTGCACTGTCCTTCGGATCTGGCTATGCTTTTGAGACATGCTGGGCCAAACCGTATCCCATTATCGAATCCTGGACAAGCTCGGCTGGGGCGGTATGGGAGTGGTTTACAAAGCCGAAGACACCCGGCTTGGCCGCACGGTTGCGCTGAAATTCCTGCCCCAAGAATTCTCCAAGGACACGGTAAGGCTGGAGCGCTTCCAGCGTGAAGCTCGCGCCGCCTCCGCGCTAAACCATCCTCACATTTGCACCATCTACGACATTGGCGAGTACTGGGCTGACCTTCCCGGCCAGGATCCCTACATGCAGCCGTATATGGTTATGGAGCTACTGGATGGCGAGACGCTCAAGCACCGCATCTCGGCCAAGCCGTTTAAGACGGACGAACTACTGGAGCTTGGAATCCAAATCGCCGATGCGCTGGATGCCGCGCATTCCCAGGGAATCATTCATCGAGACATCAAACCTGCAAACATTTTTCTTACCCGTCGCGGTCAAGCCAAGATCCTGGATTTCGGTTTGGCCAAATTGGCGCATGAAAAACAGCGGCAGCCCGACTGGGTGGAAGTGTCAGCACTGGCTACTGCAGCAAGTGCCGAACAGTTACTGACCAGTCCGGGCACCGCAATGGGAACCGTAGCTTACATGTCGCCCGAGCAGGCGCGAGGAGAAGACGTGGATGCGCGCAGCGACATCTTTTCCTTTGGCGTGGTGCTTTATGAAATGGCGACCGGCACGGCACCTTTTAAGGGTGAGACCGCAGCCGTGCTGTTTGACTCGATCCTAAACAGAGCCCCTGCCCCCCCTGCACGTCTAAATCCAGAGTTGCCGTCCGAGTTGGAGAGGATCATTCTGAGGGCTTTGGAGAAGGATCGGGAATTACGTTTTCAGTCAGCCAAGGAATTAATGTCCGAACTGCGTCGGCTCAAGCGTTCCGCCGCCGAACCACGCCGGCACACGGGGACGCAATCTGTCGCAGTGCTGCCTTTTAAAGATCTTGCGTCCGACCCGGCCAACGCGCACCTGGGACTGGGTCTTGCAGACGCTACGATTACGGAACTGGCGCTGATCAAATCACTACTGGTGCGCCCCACTGCCGCTATCATGCGGTTCCACGATCGCATGGTGAGTCCATCGCAAGCAGGCCGGGAGCTCTCGGTTGATGCGGTAGTGGACGGAAGTTTCCAGCGTTCTGGGGCCCGTCTTCGGGTCACTGTTCAACTGATCAGCGTGGCCGAAGACCGTCCCCTATGGGCTACCAAGATCGATACATCGTTGGACGATGTCTTTGGGATGCAGGATGAAGTCTCGCGAAAGATTTCCCAGGCCCTCAAGGTGGAGCTCACTCCCGCCGAGGAGAGAGGCCTGGGACGTTCGGCTGCGCCGCCTGCAGTCGCGTACGAACTCTATCTGAAAGGAAGAGTTCATCTGCTCCAGGGATCACTCAGCAGTGTGAACCTGGCAATTGAGTTTTTCGAAAAGGCCCGCGTTGCCGATCCCAACTTCGCGCTTGCCTGCGCCGGACTTTCCGCTGCCTACACCCGAATTGCCTTCACTTGGGCGCCTGAAGGCGGCTGGTACGAGCGGGCAGAAGAGATGTGTGCCAAGGCCCTGGCCCTGGATCCGCAGCTTCCGGAAGGGCACTATTTGCGGGGCCGGCTTCTCTGGAGTCCGCGTGGAAACTTCGACCACTCAGGGGCAATACGCGAATTCGGTGCCGCACTCTCCGCCCGACCCAACCTCAATGAGGCTCACCACTGGATGGGAATCGTGCTCTTTCACGTGGGTATGCTTGAGGAATCGGCGCGCCGCCTGGACCAGGCTTTGGCGATCAACCCGGAAGACATGATAGCTTTTCTGCATCTCGGCTATTGCCGCTATCTGCAGGGCCGCTACCGAGAGGCCCTGGTTCTCTCGGAGGAGGCAGTAGGAAAAGCTCCGTCCGCTTGGGCCTGGTACCAGCTTGCGCTCTGTCATATCCAGCTTCGCTCCCTGGACAAAGCGGACCAGACGACAGAGATGGCTTTCCGTAAATTTCCAGACGATGTTCATTTTTTTCCCGTTTGTGGCCTGATCGCTGCGATGCGCGGCGACTCGTCCGGCGCCCTGTCACAGGTGAGACTAACGGAGAAGAATCAGAGGTCTTTCGGTCATTACCACCATGCTCAGTACGACGTAGCCTGCATTTACGCGCAGCTTGGAGAAAGGGACGCCTCGCTGGAATGGCTCAGGCAGGCGGCGAAGAACGGATTCCCATGCCATCCTTTTTTCCAACAGGACCCTCTTCTGGAATCTCTCCGCTCAGAGCGGCGTTTTGAGATCCTGATGAACGAATTGAAGGTAGAGTGCGAAAGTTATAGAAAGCTTTACTGCGAGTTGATCGACTCGCGCTTGAGCAAGTGATTCAAGGCGGAGTTCTTATGGTTTTACATCCAGACGAGTTTAGATTTGCGAGAAGATGTAGGATCACTGCCCAAATTGGCTTTAGGGCACGGCCTGAAACTCCACTTTCTTGGCATCCGTGACCTTTTTAGATGCATCCATGATTTCGAAAGACACAAGATTTCCTTCGCTGTCGTAGTCTAGGATCAGACCAGGCCGAGCCTCATCGCTCTCGGCAACAGCGCAGTCTTCTCTGAGAATGAAATTTAGCGTGTCGGTGTCTCGATCGTACGTAACCTTCACGACTTCCTCCAGTACTTCTCAATTTTACTCGTCCGGTACCCGGTCACAACCCTGGCCGACACTCTATTGACATCAACAAAAATTCGGACGAGGTAGTTCTTCCCAGACTCAGAAATAACCGATTGAAAGAGTTCCCGGCCCGGTTTCACCTCAAATCGCTGCTGAGGCGCATCGATGATTCTTCTGGCCATCTGTTCTTCGATGCCGCGCCTTCTCAGTTTGGACATCGCATACTCCGAGAAGACGTAGTCCATTTACCGTCTATCCGACTGTGTTTATCCTAAGCGCTGCCCGAATAGCATTCTTCTTTGTGATTCCGGCTAGCGTACAAGCAATATGCACAATTCTAATGGGAATTTCCGCAGGGGCAAAAGGAAACAGCAGGGAACCTGGGCCGGTATTCACACTCTAGCTGTGACCCTATTCGGTGCAGCAGTTGCAGTGGAACTACGGTTTCTCCACTCCGATGACCAGCGTTGGACGGCCATCGAGATCCGGAAGGAATGCAGGGTCCGGCGGCCGTCTACGCCTGCTGACTCTCGTTCTCGTTCGAGGTGCTCACGACAACCTCATTTTCGTGCTGCCGCGACTTGATCTAATTGAGGACGACATCAGGCAAGACAATCTCTTTCTAAGAACTGCTTTATCAATTCAATCTTAACGCATTGAAGTAAGCTTTGGCTCTCACGGTAATGGGTACAGATACCTACCGACCATTGGTTGGGGCTCCATAGCACCGAACTAGTTTTATGCGCCCAGACGCCGCTGCCACTGAGTCCTCGCGGATGCCTTTCATCGTGAGAATTGAAGCGTTGAGGGCCTGATTTTGGGTGGAAGCCGCAACCCGCTGGTCGATAGCCAGATGGGACAAAAAAGCAGAGATTTCCTCAGTTCCCAGATTGGAAGGATGTGTTTTGTTATGGAAGAGAATAAACCGTTTGAGTAGACATAAGCCTGGGCCGTTCGCCGACTCATATGTCTCACCTGGGCAATTCCTCGAACCTGATCCAGCAATTTTGTTCTGGGCATAGCGCTTCTCCAGTGGATGGACCACAGGTTTCGCGTGCTACACTGCAGCCATCCGTAATACATAACGGTGAAGCTGGATAATTTGCGAAAAACTGTTTAAAAGGCGTGCTAGACGGAGGAACTCCGTTAAGCCCGACTAACAGGCGCGCTTAACAGGGCTCATCAACTCAGTATAATGTTCGGCGGCTACCGTCGGGGCGCGCAAGTGTGGAATACGGAGGGGGTATGACACGTCGCTCAGTTACGCTGGTTGCCTGCGCGTTGGTCGCCTTGACGGCGTTCGTCTTCGAAGGAACTGGATGTCGGCGAAAAACAGCCGACACGCACGTGCAGGATATGGCCGAGATCGAGAAGTTGCACAGCCAGGACATCGCTGCGACCTTGTCGCGAGACACCGCGGCGCTCACCGAGCTATGGACCGATGACGCCGTACGACTCCAACAGGGTGAGCCGGACGACATTGGCAAGGAGGCGATCCGCGCAACCAACGAGCGCCAGAAGGCCGCCACTCCGGAGCTCCGTGTCGTGAGCTATGTTCCGGAGACCAAGGAGCTGACGATCACGGACGGGTGGGCTTTTGAGTGGCGCTACTTCACTGCGAGCTACGTGGAGTCGCCAGGCGGTGAGGTGAAGCGCATTCGTGGAAAGGTGCTTATGGTCCTGAAGAAGCTGCCCGACGGCAGCTGGAAGAGCGCTCGTGCGATGGGCGTGATGAACCCATCTGAGTGAGTGGTAACAGCAGTCTTGCTAAAGCGCGCCGCCGCCGAACAAACGGATGAACCGGAGCGCGCGCCCGGTTATCCCTGGCGTTAGTTTTGCACGGCTACGTTTCGATCTTGTGGTCGCTCGTGGCCCAAATGAGGAACATGTCATGATTGAAAAGAAAGTTTGGCTTATCACCGGTGCTGGTCGAGGCATGGGCGTCGACATCGCCAAGGCCGCCTTGGCCGCCGACCACGCCGTTGTCGCCACCGGCCGCGATGCTGCGAAGGTCCCGGCCGCAGTGGGCGACCACGACAACCTGCTGGCAATCAAACTTGACGTCACTCGCCCACAGGATGCGCAGGCGGCAGTCGAGGCCGCCGTCGCGAAGTTCGGCCGAATCGACATCCTGGTCAACAACGCGGGCAACTTCTTCGCCGGCTTCTTCGAGGAGCTAAGCCCCGACCAGGTCCGCAATCAAATCGAGACGCTGCTGTTCGGGCCGATGAATGTCACTCGCGCCGCTCTGCCGGTGATGCGTAAGCAGCGCTCCGGCCTGCTGCTCACCATCTCCTCTACCGCGGGCATCGCCGGCCAAATGTTCTGCACGGCGTATGCCGCCGCGAAGTTCGGCATCGAGGGGTGGATGGAGTCGCTCACGCCGGAGATCGCCCCCTTCGGAATCCGCACTATGCTTGTCGAGCCTGGTTTCTTCCGCACCGAGCTGCTCACCAACGACTCGACCACCTACGCCCAGCCCACGATTGACGACTACGCCGAACGAACCAAGGAAATGGTCGCTGCCTGGAAGAGCATGGATGGGAAGCAAGGTGGCGACCCCGCCAAGCTCGCCGACGCCCTCGTGAAGCTCGTCACGCTCAAGGAGCCGCCAACCCGCTTCGCTGCCGGCGCCGACGCCGTGCAGACGTTCGAGGCCAAGGCCAACACGCTGCTCGCCCAGGCCCAAGCCCACCGCGAGCTGTCCACCTCCCTCGCGTACGACAGTAACTGGCAGACCGATGACTGATAAGGAAAAAGAGCGATACAACCGATGGAAAAAGCGATAAGAAAACAACGGATACCCTATAGCGATTCCATTGAAGAGCTGGCGAGGTTCTGGGACACTCACGACCTGACTGATTTTGAGGATTCCTTGGAGGAAGTGGCTGAGCCAGTCTTTGAGCCTCGCAAACCTACGTCGTTAACGATCAAACTAAAACCTAGGGAGTTTCAAGCTCTCCGGCAAATCGCTAGGTCCAAGGGGGTCAGGGACGCTACGCTGCTTCGCCGGTGGATTCTTGAAAGGCTTGATGAGTCTATCGCGACCTCCCGACCGCCTAACAAGGCGTTGCATCCCACGGCGCGAAAAACGCCGCGGCTGAACGCCCATGCCGTTAGGCGCGTCCCACGATCCGCCCTCAAGATCTGCATTTCTGCGGCGTGCCCGCAGGAAATCGGTTCGACGTTGAAAAGTTTTGCCGTATGACCTCGGCCACGAAAGCATTCGGTGCGGTGATGGCGGTGTCTCTGCTTGCCTCGCTAGCGAGCGTGCCGTTCGGTGTCCGTGTACGAAAACAGAGTGCAGGTAAAGAGACGAGCCTGTCCGAAAGCGCCCTTTGGTCGATCATCATAGGATTCGAGCTGGCAGCATCGACTCTTGCTGTCGCCACAGGTCTATGGGCGGGAGTTCGCGTTGGTCTCGGCGCCCCCTTGGTGCTCCGGGTAGCTGCTGGCGATCCCACGGCGTTACGTGAGCTTCGGCAGGGCCTACCCTTGGCGATTGCAGTCGGCTTCGGGACCGGCGTGGCAATCGCTGTTCTGCACCTTGCGTTACGGCGCATGACGCCTGCGGGCTCGAAGTCGCCTGCGGGATTCAAGATTTGGGAAAGGCTGCTTGCTGCTCTTTCCGCCGGAATCAGGGAGGAATTGTGGTTTCGCTTCGGCCTGATGACGTGCGTCGTGTGGGGTGCGGTACACATCGTGCCGACAACAGGTGATAATCCGGCAATTCTGTGGAGTGCCAATCTCCTGGTCGCACTAGGATTTGGGGTAGCCCATCTCGATCAGGCACGTGCGTTACACGGATTGACGGCGAGCTATGTTGCGTTCATTCTGCTTCTTAACGGCTTTGCGAGTCTAGCGTTCGGCTGGGTCTATTGGCGGCAGGGGCTTCTTGCTGCGATCGTTACCCATAGTTGCACAGATCTGATACTTCAAACCCTAGCGTCCGTGCTCGACCGCCAGAAGTCGCGAGCGCGCCTAACAAATTAAGGATTCTTGAACAAATTAAGGATTCTTGTCGCGCGTGAGTCTGCGGGATGTGACAAAAATCCGAGTGGTAAGCCGCGACAAAATCCTGGGTTGAACTAAATCCCGGGTGTCCTGGTGAGCACCTCTTTGGATTTTCAATGCGGTTTGGAGCGGAAGCAGTCAGCTGGTTTTGTAGAAGGAAGAGTGTAGCGGAAGCGATTGCATGATCCGAGAGCAACTCTGTTCGGTGAAGTAGCCTCCCCCAACCATGTATATACACGATTGGAGACACACGGGCAGGTGAACACGTCTGCAGGAGGGCGCAGCAGATAGACCAGTGTGCCGGAGAGAGCTTGGGATGGTTTTGTCATGGGGGAATCCATCTTTGAGGAGGCAACACCTGCAGGGTGATTAACTGACCGATGCGGCAGTGCGGGCAGCGAGCGGTTGTGGGAGCCGGCGAGGGTTGTTGGGGCAGCGAGTGGTCAGGAGCCGAGTCGAGGCAGACAGAAGGTAGCGGTGCACTCAATAGAGCGCGGGCTCGATGAAGTTTATCCTTATTGGAGGGACTCCAGATTCCGTAATAGCGCAGCTTGGCGCAACCTCGGGGCAGTACATGCTGCAGGAATCGGCCGATGAACTGGACTGCGGGTAAAGTGATCTGGCGCATTTGTTGACTTCGGTTGTCGCGATAGTGGAAGGTAACCTGACCGTTATCGATGGACTCGATACGGCTGTTGCTGATGGCGACGCGAAACAGATAGCGAGCCAGCTATTCGAGCAGCTTGCAGCCGGTGCCTGCCGACTGGCAATGCACCACCCAGTTTTTCTTCCACACATCTGCCGGCGCCTGCTCGAGCAAGCCGGCCTTGTTGAGAGCGGCACACACTTTAGCGCGAAAGATCTCCGATAGCGCCCGTACCGGTAGCAGATAGTCTGGGTTTTTTAGCTCGCTCCACTTTGTGCCATCCGTGGATAGCCCCCGGCGGTGACTAACAGATGCACGTGCGGGTGGTAATGCATGGCCCGCGTCCAGGTATGCAGCACGGCCAAGCAACCGATTTGTCCGCCCAGGTAGCGTGAATCGGCTGCTAGTTTTTGCAACGTCTTGGCGGCACAGCGCAGCAGCAAGCCATAAACTTTCTTCTGGTGTGAGCGTGCCAGTGGCCGCAGTTGGCTGGGCAGTGTGAAGGTGAGCAGGAAGTAGGGACAGGGCAACAGACGAGCGCGCTGTTTTTCCAGCCAACCGGTTGTCTGTTTGCTGTGACACTTGGGGCAGTGACGATTGCGGCAAGAGTGATAGACATAGACCAACTTGGCGCAGTGATCGCGCACTCTTGAGTTCTTGCCGAAAACCCCCTCAATTGCATATCCTCAATCATCCGTTGTCGTAACGGTGTCATACAGTATCTCCTTTCCGGGGAGCCCCATTGCTCCCTGGGAAGGAATACTGAGCCCGGCTACAGATTGAA
>DASYPF010000087.1:0-4894 GCA_036006905.1 Acidobacteriota bacterium | reverse complement strand
TTGGCAGGGTTTTTGAAACGTACGCAGAGTCCATTGATTTCGAGCTCGGTGCAGCCGGTCGAATCGAATTTCCAACTCCCGGAATACCAAGAACTGCCGGAAGGTGAAGTCCATGTTTGGCAGGCCGATTTGGATGCCTTGGCTCTAGCAACGGAATCGAGCCCGTTGCTGCTCTCGCCGGACGAACACCAGCGCGCTGGCCGCTTTCATTTTGAAAGCGATCGAAAACGCTACATCGCCGGCCGCCAATTGTTGCGAAAACTGCTAAGTGCTTATTTGAAAACCGATTTCACGGGACTAAGCTTTCATTATTCTCCAAAGGGCAAGCCAAGTCTCGGCCCTGCCAGTGAACTTAGATTCAATGTGTCACATTCAGGTAGAATTGCACTTTTCGCCTTCGTGCGCGGCCGGGAGTTGGGAGTTGACGTCGAGCAAATCCACAAAGAGGTCAATGTTAAAGAAATCGCAGGGCGATTTTTCTCCCGAGCCGAGCAAACCACATTCGCAGCCGTTGCAGAAGAACTGAAGCAGGAAGCATTTTTTCGTTGCTGGACAAGAAAGGAAGCTTTTGTGAAGGCGAAGGGGGACGGTTTGTCCCTTGCACTGGATCAGTTCGACGTTTCCTTGGTTCCAGGAGAGTCCGCCCAGTTGTTGAGTACCCGGCCAGATCCAGAGGAACAGCATCGCTGGTCGATGTGGGACCTGAACGTGGGTCCGGATTACGCAGCAGCACTCGTAGTCGAAGGTAAGCGGGCGAGCCTTGTTGAAAAGCGCACTTCCGTCGCTGTGGAGTACGGTGCAGGTAGCGAATCTCTGGCTCAGTGGTTCAAAACCTAGGAAAATTGGGGAATCATGGGTGGCCTTTACATCTTAGGAGCGCGGCAGAGAGACCTCCTCCTAAGAAAAGAAGAAGAATGGAATCTGTACGAGTCTGCACTCATCCTTCATCTCAACACCTCTACAGGCGAGATGCGGATATGTGTGGAATATAAAAGTCCTCCTGAAGCAACCGCCAACAATCATTCTTCCAGCGTCTTCAAGAGTGGCACCCTGATCGGCGATACCCTTTACACCTGCACCTCCACGGAAGTTCTGATATTCAAACTGCCGGAATTCACCCAGATGGCACGCATTTCGCTGCCCTGCTTCAATGATCTTCATCATGTAACCCCCAGTCCCGATGGCAACCTGCTGGTTGCCAACACAGGATTGGACATGGTCATCAAGCTGACTCCGCAAGGAGAAGTGCTGGATGAATGGAGCGTCCTGGATGAGGATCCCTGGGCGCGCTTTTCCCGGGCCATCGATTACCGAAAGGTCGACAGCACAAAGCCACACCAGTCACACCCCAACTTCGTTTTCCAACTGAATTCCGAAATTTGGGTCACCCGCTTTCGGCAGCGTGATGCCATTTGCTTGAATGGCCGCCGCAGGCGCATCGAGATCGGTGAGCAATTTCCTCATGATGGCCTGTTGCGGGGAAACCGGATTTACTTCACCACGGTGGACGGGAAAATTGTAATTGTGAACCGTCAGACATTGCAGGTCGATGAAACCATCGATCTGCGAACAATGAGCAACGGCGAAACTATGCTTGGCTGGTGCCGCGGCCTCCTTCCTGTAGACGAAAGTAAGGTGTGGGCAGGTTTCACCCGGGTGCGGAAAACCAAGTTCGCAGAAAACATTCTCTGGGCACGAAGTATCTTGCGTGACGGCGTACGCGAAAAGCGCACTCATATCGCCCTTTACGACATTGGCGAAAAGCGATGCCTGCAAAAATGTGACTTGGAACAACACGGCATGAACATTGTGTTCAGCATCTTTCCTGCAGCCCCGGCAGCACCCGAACTCGGGACGCCGTCTGCTGGGACGAGTACAGTTTCCGAACTCCCCGCGGGGCAGATTCTGTAGAATTTAAAATCCTGAGAGGTTCGAACTGAAATGACAACTCCGCCAAGACGCTTCATGGGACATGACAAAACCCTTACCTTCTTCGGAAAAGAGAAAGGGACTGATTTTTGCTGGGCGCCCATGGGACTTTGTGACAAATATTTGCGCACTCTTCTAAGACCGCGCTTATAAGCGATAATTCTGACGCTAACACTTTTGTTTGCAATTAGATTCAGAGCGCCGGAGATTTCTCAAGGTATGGAAATTGCACTTAATCGGGGACGGTCCTGGCACAAGGGCTCGAATAAGCGCTCGCCTGACGCCAGCCCGAGGCTGGAAATCGCCGGGTCGGAGAACAGTTTCTGGAGTAAAGGGATTAAAAAACTAGTCGAAAAACCTGGGAGGTTCAAGAATTGACCGCTTCGAGCAGCCATCTTATTGCACCGCACGGTGGAGAACTTGTTAATCTCATTGCTCCGTCGGATCGAATCAACGAGCTGAAAACTCATTCCCGCGAGTGGCCTTCGTGGGACCTTACCCCACGGCAGCTTTGCGATCTTGAATTGCTGATGAGCGGAGGCTTTTCGCCACTGCGTGGCTTCATGACGCGCGCCGATTACGACGGCGTCTGTCACAAAATGCGGCTGGCCAGCGGAGTCCTTTGGCCCATGCCGATCACCCTCGACGTAACCGAAGACTTTGCCAAGAGACTCCAGCCGGGCAGCACCAAGATCGCGCTGCGCGATGCCGAAGGTGTGATGCTGGCAGTTCTTCATGTGGACGAAGTTTGGCAACCTGACCGCAAAGCCGAGGCCAAGTCTGTATTCAATACCACAAGCACAGTTCATCCCGGCGTGGATTATCTATTGAACAAAGGCAATGCATGGTATGTGGGAGGCCGCATCGAGGGTGCGCAGATGCCGTCGCACTACGACTTCCGCGGCTTGCGATTGACTCCCGTGGAATTGCGCGCTGAATTCTCACGTTTGGGATGGCGCCGCGTAGTTGCCTTTCAAACTCGCAATCCCATGCATCGTGCCCACCAGGAGCTGACTTTCCGTGCCGCCAAACAGGTGGAGGCCAATTTGCTGATTCATCCTTCTGTTGGCATGACCAAGCCGGGCGACGTGGATTACTTCACGCGCGTGCGCTGCTATCAACTGCTGATTGCCAAATATCCGCCGGCAACCGTAAAGCTCTCCATGCTTCCGCTCGCCATGCGTATGGGCGGCCCGCGCGAGGCCATCTGGCACGCGCTCATCCGCAAGAACCATGGCTGCACCCACCTCATTGTCGGGCGCGATCACGCCGGTCCGGGAAAAGACTCGAACGGCAAACCGTTCTACGGTCCGTACGAAGCTCAGGAAATATTTAAGGAGCACGAAGCAGACATCGGTGTGACCATGGTTCCCTTCAGCATGATGGTGTATCTGGAAGACCACGATCAATACGTCCCCGAGGACGAAGTAAAGAATGGCGCCCGGGTGCTGAACATTTCCGGCACTGATCTGCGAGACCGTCTGAATGAGGGACGCGACATTCCAGCTTGGTTCACCTATCCTGAGGTGGTGCATGAGCTGCGGCGCAGTTATCCGCCACGGCACAAGCAGGGTGTAACCATTTTCTTTACCGGTCTGTCGGGTTCGGGAAAATCTACTATTGCCAATGTCCTGCGCACCAAATTCCTGGAAACGGGTGGCCGCCCAGTGACACTGCTGGACGGCGATTTGGTACGAAAACACTTGTCCTCGGAGCTTGGTTTCTCAAAAGAGCACCGCGATATCAACATCCGGCGAATCGGCTACGTTGCGTCAGAGATCACTAAGAACGGCGGCATTGCCATTTGCGCTCCCATTGCTCCTTACGATGCGGTTCGAAAGCAACTGCGCGAGATGATTGAGCCTCTCGGCGGCTTCATTCTGGTTCACGTCGCCACACCTCTGGACGTTTGCGAGCAACGCGATCGAAAGGGTCTTTACGCCAAGGCCAGGGCAGGAATACTTAAGGAGTTCACCGGCATTTCGGATCCTTATGAAGAACCTAAGGATGCCGAGGTCGTCATCAACACTACCGATCTGTCCCCTGAGGAAGCCGCTCAGGAGATCATTCTGCACTTGGAGCGCGAGGGCTTCATTGGAGTGAATGGAGTATCCGGATAACTCTGAAAGCGAACCCTCTCCGCTGGTTTTAGCGACCCTGGCATGGAAATCGCGATCAAGATTTTGATCGGTCTTGTAGTAGGGACCCTCATTGGCATGAGCGGGTTGGGAGGCGGGGTCCTGCTGCTTCCATTGTTAATTTTCGGTCTCAAGGTCCCCGCGATTATTGCTGTCGGATCGGATGCGCTTTTCAATTTCGTAACCAAGATCGGTTCTAGCTGCGTGCACTTGAATAAGGGAACGGTACGTCGCAAAGTAGTTGTAGCATTGGCGGTGGGCAGCATTCCCGGTTCTATTCTCGGAGTCAGCTTTCTGGCTCACCTCCGTAATATTTATGGAAACGGAGTAAACGATTTTATTAAGTCTGCGGTTGGGCTCCTATTGGTTTGCGTTCCCGCTCTTTTGCTACTCCAAACCAGGATTGAGGAACACGTCGCTAATCGCCCGCCGACAATGAAATCTTTCGTCGGCATGTCGTTTATCGGGCTGTTCTCTGGTTTTCTGGTAGGCATGACTTCCGTGGGATCGGGCAGCATCATTATGATGTTGCTGCTGTTGTTTTACAGTTTTCCACCCAAAGTAATGGTCGGAACCGACATCGTGCATGCGGTCGCGCTCACCGGCGTAACCAGCTTGCTTCATTGGCGCTTGGGCAATGTCGATTTCCGCCTGGTTGGTTCTCTCCTCATTGGCTCCATTCCCGGCGGCTTGCTGGGTTCTTACTTAAGTACTCGCGTTCCGGTACTTTGGTTGAGACGGATTCTTTGTGCGGTGCTGCTGGCCACGGGTGCGCGAATGCTCTGGGCTTGATTGCGACTCTACTCACTATGATCAATCGTTCCGGT
>DASYPF010000086.1:0-6545 GCA_036006905.1 Acidobacteriota bacterium | reverse complement strand
CAGAAGGCCCGCGGATTGTGGCAACGATGGAGCGCGCGACCGGGCTGCGCTTTGAGCCACGCCCGATCCGTGCCGTCATCTACGAGGGGCCCAGTTTCTCCGGGTTCGGTGAACGGCCGATGCAGCTTCGAGCCAGTTATTCGCCGGCGACCAAGCGGGCGACGCTGGTACATGAGCTCGGCCATCGATTGATGGGTGGCCTAGTGCCGGCTAACGTCGACCATCACTCGATCATCTTCTTGTTCGTGTACGACGTGTGGGTCGAGCTGTGGGGCCAGTCGTTTGCCGATGAGCAGGTGAAAATCGAAAGGGCGCGCACCGGGTCGCTCGCCAACTACGACAAGCTGTGGACCGAAGCGCTGGCAATCTCAGCGCCGGAGCGAGCACGTCGATTCAAGCAGTTTGTGCAGGAAAACCGGAAGTGACGTGGGCAGCCTACCAGCCGCTGCACCCGACGGCCGTCTGAGTGGCGCAGCGGCCACGGGTGAGCGCCGCGCGTTATGCCGATATCGCCTATCCCCGCAGTTGTTGTAGAATCGTGATGAGGAAACCACATGGCACGAACTGTTGAAGCAGTAATCGATAGAGACGGAAAGATCCGGCTATTGGAACCTGTGCCTCCCGGCTCAAGGCGCCGTGCTCTTGTGATCATTTTCGACGAACCGAGCGTCAGCGATGAAACCGCGATCCTGAGCGAGAAAGCCCTACAGGATTGGAACCGGCCTGAAGAGGACGCGGCATGGTCTCACCTGCAGCCGGGAAAGTAGTCCTGGTTCGATTTCCGTTTTCTGATTTGTCAAGGTCAAAGCTCAGGCCAGCAGTGGTTTTGGCGGATGCCGGCCGCGGTGACTGGATCCTCTGCCAGGTGACTAGCAAGCCCTACGGCGATCCTTCTGCGATTAGCCTGATAGACGAGAGCTTCACCGAAGGCTCCCTAAAAACGGCAAGTTTCGCCCGACCGGGCAAGCGTGACACAACTCCGAGATAGACTGCGATCCCCGCATAGATGTTCATGAATGAAAGGTCGGCGGGCTCCATTACAGAACCGTGGCGCAATAAGAGCGGCCGGCGCAGAGGGCCCCGGCGCTGTGCGATTCGAGCTCAGGGAGCCAGGCCTTCCTCCATCCAGCGCTTGAACAGGTCCAAGTGCTCTTTAGGCCACGGGTCATCACAGGGCATAGTCTGGTCTTCCAGGCGCTCGTAAATCTCCGAAGCCTGCGTTTTGACCTCCTCATAGGAAGAGAGGTCAAGACCATACGCTTTCATCGTGTCCACATCAGGACTGTCGCGAAATAACGGTCGGATATCTTTGGCGAAACTCACCGGCATGCGGCACCTCCCGAAGTTCTCAGACGCTAAGGCTTTTTTCTCAAGGACAATCCTAGGCCGCTCAGGAGTAAAGTCAACTCACCCACGATTGCCGTGCTCTTCAGAGGAACGGCACGGATTCACTTGGTGGATACTGCGCAAAAATAGCCGATAGCTAAGCACCGCGATGCCGGCCGGTCCACTTCGCAGCATTCTCCATCAACCCCCCACAATCAATATTGACAAGACTTGTCGCCTATCCGAGCATAAGAACATGACAGATGGCTTGGAAGGCGTCGTGGCCGCCTCGACTCGGCTAAGCCATGTCGATGGGACAGCCGGGCGGCTGATCCTCTCTGGTTATGACGTAGAAGATCTGGCGCCGCATGCCAGTTTCGAAGAAGTCGCTTACCTGTTCTTGCATGGCCGCCTGCCCGAGCCATCGGAGCGCGTTGCATTCGCGCAGGATCTTGCCGGACGGCGGACGATCCCCCGTGCAGGAATCGCAGTTCTTCGCGAGGCTGCCGCTGCGAAGGCGCCACCGATGGACGCCCTTCGAATGGCCGCGGCCGTTCTCAGCCTCGGCCGCAAGGAAGATCCGCTGGATGATGCTCTGACTGCAATCTCTTCCTTCCCGACAATCGTGGGAGCCTATAGACGGATTTGCATCGGTGAGGAGCCCGTTGCCATCCGCTCGGATATCCCGCATGCGGCCCATTATCTCCATCAATTGTTCGGCGGCGAACCGTCCCGCGAGCGAGCCCGCGCGTTAGAAACTTACCTCAACACCGTCTGCGATCACGGCCTCAACGCATCCACATTCACGGCAAGGGTCATCGTCTCCACGCGATCGGACGTGATCTCTGCGATTACCGGCGCGCTAGGTGCCCTCAAAGGGCCGTTACATGGCGGAGCGCCCGGCCCGGCGCTCGATATGGTCTTTGAAATTGGCACACCCGAGCGCGCCGAGACCGTCATCCGCGCCAAACTCAGTCGGGGCGAGCGCCTGATGGGATTCGGACATCGCATCTATAGAGTACGTGATCCACGGGCGGATGTCCTGGCCCAGGCCGCGGAGCGCTTCTATTCGAGCGGCGGCGACCAGCGCCTCTATGATCTTGCACGGAGCGTTGAAACTACGGCGCTCCGCCTGCTCCGCGAACACAAACCGGACCGCCGGCTTGAGACCAATGTCGAATTCTACACTGCACTGTTATTGCATGGTTTGGGATTGCCGGCCGAATTCTTCACTCCGACCTTCGCCGTCGGACGTGTCCTCGGTTGGGCCGCACATTGCCTGGAGCAGCTTCGTGAAGGAAGGCTGATCAGGCCGCAATCCACCTACATCGGCCCCACGGAACTTCACTACGATCGCGATCCCACTAGTGCTCTTCGTAATTAGCGCGGCGGAATAGGCGAGGCCGGCCGTCCGCCGATCAGTGAAGTCGACAGGATTCGCTGAGGCAAGTAAGTATAGCTTGAACTCGTAGATGATAGTATTGACCTCGCTGGGGACGCACTCCAGCATAGTTAATAGGATCTTCCTCATTCCGACATTCGTGCCGTTGGAAAAAATGCAGGAAGGGCCGCTCGACGGAGCGGAAAACTCTACCCGGACGCCCGGTGCCGGCCGGTCGAGCTTCGAATCGTTCGCCTAGGTGGACAGCCTGGGCCAAGTTTCGCCGAAGATTTTTTCAATCTGGGCAGCTTCGTCGTCGGTCAACTGCGCAAACTCTTTGGTTCGTCCGCGATTCGAGAGTTGCCCCTGGTTCTGCTGCAAGAAACGCCAGAGCAAGTCCAGCTTAGTCTGTGACATGTCGACCATCATCTGCACTCGGCCGACAAACTGGTCGTACGCCTCTAAGTATTTCATTTCGTTTGGCAGGTCGTGCTCGACTGTTTCTGCGACGCAGTCGTACAGGAATTCAGCATGGCGAGTGGCATCAAAATAGCGGTAGTAATCTGCCGTTTCCTCAAGCACCTCGACGTTGCCATCAGGAGTCGGATGCCAATTGATTAGCGTCAGCAATGGTCGTGAATAGGATTCAAGCACACGTCGATATGCGTCGATCCGACGCAGGATGACGGCGCTAATCGGAAACACGATACCTGAAGGGTTGAACGCGGCGCGCGCAAGCACGTGATGGATTAGCCATCGGTGCAATCGGCCATTCCCATCTTCGAAGGGATGAATGTAAACAAAACCGAAAGCGAGAACGGCTGCGGCGACAACGGGGTCCAGACCAGCATCGAGCATTAGCCGATCGAAAACAACCACACCCTCGATTAAGTCCGGAAGGTCCTCGGCGCGTGCACTGATGTGTTCGGGGATCGGCTCACTAGTGCGTCTGTCATGATCTCCTACAAAACCACCGTGCTCCCGCAGTCCCAAGTGCACGAACCGCGCGTCGCCGATTACGATCTGCTGCAGCCGCTCCAGTTCCACACGGCTAAGTTGGATTTGACCAGCTTCGGCGATTGCCTGTGCCCAGCGGGCGATGCGCTGCGCCGGAGGGTGCTCTCCTTCGATCTGGAACGAAGCCTTGCTATCGCTCAGCAGCAAGAATGCTGCGGCGCGGGCCAGAATGTCAGGATGCGTGTGCCCGGAGATTTCTCGTGCACGCCGGGCAAGCTGAGCTCGCGCGTATTCCTCTAGGCGTGGAGTACGCCGAACCAGGGGGCAGAACTTCGCCGTGCCTGGCAGGTTGTTAATCACCTTCTGACGCGAAACGATCGGTCCATTGGAAAGCGCAAATTGCAATTCGGGATCGACAACCGGGACCGCTTTGACTTTTCCAAGCTTTTCAGTTTGCAGCTCACGGCCTGTGAGCCATTCGTACAAAAACCAGAGTCGCCGGGCGTACGCACCGGTCGGTGTTTCGGCGACCAGTTGCGCAATTTCCTCCGCTTTTATGCTCCTGAACAAGGCCGCGAGAATTCCAAGTTCGACTCCTTCCCACTTGAGAGCGAAAATCAAGTGGCCGGCGAGCGTGTCGGCGGGTTGATGCCGGGGCGTGAGAATCCGCCAGTCCTCGGTTAAGGCTTTGACGTGACGCCGAGCAATGACTGTCAGGCGACTAGGAAGCGGCACAGGCAATTTGTACCTCTCGATCAACTCGGCGTAGCCTGCCGGATGCCCGGCCTCGGGTAGTGGACGGCCATGAAAATGGTCCACTGCGCCTGAAATATTGTTACCAATTGCTTTTTCCATGAATTATCTTTACCACTATTAAAAAATTACCCCTCCTCAAGCTTTGAATTATATCACCTTTCGATTGCTAAAATGAAAAATATTCACTGCCACAATGTGAGTTTCCTGCTTAGTACACGGATCACTGAACTGGCTCGCATGCACAAATTCCAGATGCAGACTAGCAAATACAATTCACGTGGGGGGGCAGGGGCGACGGCAATCGACCTCGCCGCCCTAGATCTGTGTGCTACGCCTTATGGATCAGACTGGCACCAATGCAAGGTATGCCGGAGTGCAATGACACCACTTCTAATCCCGCCGCTGCAGAATGTCCTCAGCGTCGCGCGGGTCGGGCACGCGCCGGCGAATGAAGTTGCGCAGCCCGGGACTGCACCCGCTCGACGACTTTGGAGATCCGCTCGTCCTGTTCGAGTGCCCTCCGCTCCGGGCTCGTCGCATCCTTCACCTACGGCTGCAGACGAATGAGGGGGTGCGCATATTGTAGGTCGCTAAGTTGACGCGCAAAACAGAATAGCTCATCCGGCCCAAGCAACAACGGACAACTCACATCGGATCTCTACGGGAACTTCTTTGGGAAAGTTTTCGTTTGGAGGAATATGCTCTTCAAAGTATCTTCCTTGATGCCGCTTGCGGTTTCGTTGCTTGTCTTTGCCCTGCCGCTAAAACCTGCTCTTGATAAGGCAATCGTCCTTAAGGATGTCACCGTGATTGACTGCACCGGCAGGAGTCCCCAAAGGCACATGACCGTTGTGATCGCCAACGGCCGGATAGCCGCGCTTGGAAAAACCGGGCAAGTCAAGATACCTGGAGGTGCAGAGTTGGTTGAGGCCTCGGGCAAGTTTTTGATCCCCGGGTTGTGGAATATGCATGTCCACTCGGTTAGCTATCAAAGTGCCAAGAAGTCATTTTCCTTGCTCCTGACCAACGGGATCACCGGTGTTCGGGACATGGGCGCGCCGCTGGACGATGTTCTTCGACTCCGTAAAGAGATAGAAGAGGGGCAAACTCTGGGTCCACACATGGTAGTGGCGGGCCCGCTGCTGGAAGGCGGCCCGCTCCCTCCACATCTTGCCCGCATGCCCTTGCTTCGATCCGTCAGCAACGAGGAAGATGCGAGACAGGCCGTGATTTCCCTAAAGGGAAGCGGTGTGGATTTTGTGAAAGTCGATGACTCGCTTCCACGCGGATTATTCTTCGCCGTTGCCGGCGAAGCAAGGCGGCAGAACATTCCGTTCGCCGGACACATACCGCCGGCGATCAGCGCTGGGGAGGCTTCGGACGCCGGACAGAAGAGCGTGGAACACCTGGGCGGCCGCCATTATGGAGTTTTGATCGCGTGCTCGAAACGCGAAGCCGAACTGCAGTCTGAGGTTTTGGAAATCATGAAGGGAGAGAGGGATGCTGCGTTTCGGGGGCAAGACCCAGACGACGGTAGACTCTTCCGCGCCAATCTCACAAGAGCGCTGCTGGAGACCTACAGTGATGGGAAAGCAGCAGCTCTATTTCGTCGTTTCTCGGTGAACAGCACCTGGCTAGTACCCACGCTCGTCACCATGCGCGGCCTTTGGAACCGCAAAGATCTCAGCAAAGAAGACGTGCGCTACGGCGACATGATCAAGGCGAAAGAACTAGAGGTCGTCAACGCAATGCGACGAGCGCACGTGAAGGTGATGGCTGGAACCGACGGGCCGCTCGACAGCGCAGCTTCGGCTCTGTCTGAGGAGTTGGCTCTCTTTGTCCAAGCTGGATTCACTCCCATGGAGGCGCTCCAGACTGCTACCAGGAATCCGGCAGAGTTCCTCGGCAAACTCGACCGGCTCGGCACTGTGGAACGGGGAAAGATCGCAGATCTGTTACTGCTCGATGCAAATCCACTTGAAGAGATCGGTAACACAAAAAAAATCGCAGTCGTATTTATTGCCGGCAGAGCGATTCCAAAGTCTTCACATAGTGAACTCCACGACCAGTAAGCTGCGACTCGAGCCGAATAGCAGACTCAGCCGGAACGATTTGGTTTTTTTGC
>DASYPF010000085.1:0-4573 GCA_036006905.1 Acidobacteriota bacterium | reverse complement strand
GGGCCGGGCTCATGGCGTGGAAAAATGATCGCTGGCCCCAGGGCTCCGCAAGCTCCGCCCTGGGCTTTATTCTTGCGCCCAGCCAAAAAGCGGCCGGGCTGGTCCGCTTTCGAGGACTGGGAAAATGTAGAAACTCCAGGGCCCGCTTGCGCGGTCCGGCGGTCTTGGGGATCGCTGACCGGGGGTGCCTCCCGCTTCGCGCGTGGGCACCCCCGGCTACTGCTATTCGTCCGCTTCGCGGACATTCGGGGCCAAACTCGAACAGCACCATCGATTCTGTATTGGATGGATCTTCTTGGAGTCGTGTAGCTTCGGCAGTATAATGCCTCCACCGAATTTCCGCGCGGCTCCCTATGTCAAGAAAGTTGCCGTCGATTTTTTTGATCTTGATTGCGACAGTGCAACTCACCATTGCCTTTGCGTCCGGCGCCAACAACCTCCAGGAAAAATATCGTCGTTGGCTTTCCGAAGAAGTTGTCTACATCATCTCCGAGCAGGAACGAAAAGATTTCCTCACGCTCCGGACTGACGCAGAACGCGAGGCCTTCATCGCGGAGTTTTGGACGATTCGTGATCCGGACACGTCAACCGAAGAGAACGAATGCCGCCAGGAGCATTATCGACGCATCCGCTACGCGAATGAAAAATTCCATGACGGAGTGGCCGGCTGGAGGACGGAGCGTGGCCGCATCTACATCATGCATGGGCCTCCCGACTCGATCAACTTTATCTTCGGAGGGAATCCGCTCTATATCGACATAGAGCAGCCGACTTCGGTAATAACCAACGATTCCAATCCTGACCGGCGGCGCAATTACAGGCTGTCGTTTACCACGCCTGAAACCGAAGTCTGGGTTTACCGCCATCTGCCGGGCGCTGAAAACTTTGCCGGCTATTTCGAGGTGATGTTCTCACGCGTGGACCCGAATCAGCTTTACGTGCTGAACGAAACTATGCGCCACCTGGCCAGGAGTGCCAATCTCACCTACCCGCAGCGGCTGGAACGGGATTATGCAGTGATGAATTTTTTCCGCGGCCAGCGCGTGGGCGGCCCGTACCGAATCCTCTATGCGGGTGAGTATAAGTTTCAGGACGTCGATGAGTTTTATCACAGCATTTTTCATCCCGAACGGCTGCCCACTGTGGACGTGACCGACTGGCAGATGGGGCTGCAGGACCTGGAGCGGTCTCCAGGCGAAGTGCTTCAAAGGAAGCTGCAGCTCAAAGTCCACTTGAAGGAGACAGTGCAGTCACGCGTATTTTTTCGACAGTTCCCACTTAATTTGTACTTTGGGTCTCTTCGCTCCCATTTCGGAGCTACTCTGCTCCCAATAACCATTGGATTGAATGAAGAATGCCTGGGCGATGTGCTGGACATCCTCATTGAATTGGTGGGAAAGGAAGGAAAAACGGTGGCCAGCGTAGTCGACTCGTTCAAGATTGATGCAAGAGCGAAAACCGAGCCAGCGGTCGGCGAGCAGGGGACCGGCCGCTTCCTGTATCAGACCCAACTGGCAGCGCGTCCCGGCGACTACCGTCTGGCCGTTTACGGCGTACTGCGAAAGCGGAAGGCCGTGGCCAGTCTCAATCGCGAAGCGCGGCTGCCGAATTATTCGGGCGCAGGACTGTCAGTGAGTGACTTGCTGCTTTTTCAGAAGGTCATACCCCGGAATCTGATGGGTCAGGTTGAAAAAGATGGAACTGCCATTCCGAGCTTTCTCGGTGGCTCCGCACCGCTTTACTTGAAAGATTATGTGTTGGTGCCCGCTTCGGATACGCGGTTTCGCAGAAAAGACAGCCTTACCGCTTTTTTCGAGGTTTACAACCCGGGCATTCCAAAAGATGCTAAGGAGCCGGCGCTCAAGGTGAAGTGCCGATTTCGCAGAGAGGGACAATTGCTGGCATCAGTTCCTGACAAATTCCTGAACTACGTCACTGAAAACCACTCCAGCGACTCGCAAGAGCGAAGCACGGTTTATGGGTTGTCGATACCGTTGCGGTCCTTTTATCCTGGAGACTACTCGCTCGAGCTGGAAGTGTTCGACGAAGTGTTAAATCAGAACGTCGTCAGGGAAACGTCATTTAGCGTGTATTAAGAGCTCGAGGTGCAAAAATGATTTCAACACAGAGACACAGAGACCACAGAGGTTGCACAAAGTTTTCTATCTCTTGCCGTCTCGGTCTCCTCACTGACGCCTCTTCGAGGCTAAAACCATCGCGGCTAATCATGATTCCCTTAGGTTGCGGCTCTGCCGCGCTGTGCCTCCGTCGTGGCCACAATCTTGGGCGAAGTATCAAAACCCTTTATCTATTTGCCCTCATCGCGCTGCTGGCGATTTCCACCGCCTTCGCTAAGATCGACTACAAGAAATGGCTGAATGAGGAAGTCGTCTGGATCATCTCAAAGACCGAGCGCGAGCAATTCGGGCAGTTAAAAGATGACGGGGCGCGCGACGCGTTTATCGAAGAATTTTGGCGGCGGCGCGATCCCACGCCCTCTACTGCGCGCAATGAATGTAAGGAAGAGCATTATCGCCGCCTGGCTTACGCCACACAAGCGTTTCAGGAAGGAATCCCCGGGTGGAAGACGGATCGAGGCCGGATCTACATACTTCATGGCAAGCCCGACGAAGAACACTTCATGACGTCGCGGTCCACGATCAGTCCAACCCGCGATGTCCCATCCACTCAGCGCAGTCCCAACACGATTACCTGGGCTTACCATTCAAATGAAAACGCCCGGTACTACAGGGGCGAAATGATTTTGGTCTTTCAGCCGGCGAGCGGCTTGAGCCGGCAGGATTTTGTGCTGGGCGAATCGCAGACCGCGCAGGAAAAGGCGGAGCAGTTGTCCCGCCATTTCGGCCCGGCTGCAGATCAGAACTGGATGGAAGCGGATGTCCGGTACCGGCTGATTGTGGCAGGCCCGCCCGCGTTGGTAAATGCCAAGGGAGCGGAGCTTCCCACTTCAGGCGGGGGCGAGCTGGCAAAATATGTCGAAGACCTGTTTCGTTCGCCAGGAGAGTTTCTTGAGGATAAACAAACGGAGATTGCTCGGCGTGAGCGCTCCCGCGCGGAGCTGCGAAGTTCTGTCAAGTCAAGTATCTCGTATCAAATGCTCCCGATGGAAGTTTCCGAGAACGCGTTTTACCGGAGCAGCGGCGATTGGTTGGTTCCGATTCTTGTCGACTTGCCCGCCAAAAACCTTCGCAATGGAAAGATCGACCTGTATGCCGCGCTTCTCCGCACCGACGGAAAGCTGTTTGATGAGTTCCTGGATTCTGTGGAAGTTCAGAGCGAACAACTGCGGCAAAGCGGCCAGGAACGATTGCACTACTTCAACACCTTTTCCGCTCCATCGGGGGAGTATACGCTAAAGGTCGTGGTTCGCGAAGCAGACGGAAAACGCACCGGCTATCGCGAAACAGCGCTGCGTCTGGATTCCGGATCTCCCGCCAAAGTGAAGCTGGGCCCGTTGTTGCTGACTAACCGCGCGGAGGTCCTTGCCAATGGCAACTCCGGAGACGCTGCCACTCCCGCCTCTGCGCCAGCCGGAAACGCCATCGTATTCAATGACGCCCGTCTATTGCCGAATCCTGCAAAGCGATTTCGCAACGATGAGAGTCTTTTTCTCTACTTTCAAGTCTGGGTTCCGCGATCGGCGAAAGATATTTCCATCAATGCCAACTTCATTCTGGAAGGGCAGATTATCAAGAGGCTGGCTCCCCGGATTCTGGAAAACAGAAACAGTCCGTGCATCGAGTATGGGACAGTAGTCCCCCTGACCAATTTCGCTCCAGGAAACTACATCCTTCAGATTCAGGCTCTCGACCACGCTTCGAAGAACTACGACATCCAGCGCTCCAATTTCAGTGTCAATAAGTAGTTGGTCATCAGTCATCAGTCATCGGTCATCAGTTATCGGTCATCAGTTATCGGTCATCGGTGTTATCAGTGATCAGTCAGGCTTTAGCCAACCTCCTGCGGCTAAAGCCATTTGCTCGAGAAGGCCGTTAAAACGGCCTCGTCACCTTCACGCGGTCATGCAACCGCGGCGTCAGCGACAGGTCCCGCCGGCAGCAGAGCCCGGAGCGTAAGCGACGGGTCACGCCAGCGTAAGTAGGCGATCCAAACCTTCCTCTGGCGGAGTTGTTACTCTGGCAGGACCCGTCGCTGACGCTCCGGGCTCTGACGTTTTCGCCGCTCTTGAACGACCCGTCGCTGAGCTGAGAACCTGTGAAAAAATTGATTCCACCTGTACGGGCGACCCGGTGTGGTCGCCCGTTTTTCGATGATGGTTTTTAGGGCAATCCTCGGCTTGGCCTAACACTCATTTGAGATATTTCCGTACCGATGTTATGGTTTTCCATATGAAGACTACACGCCGGAAAAGATCATCAGAAATAATCATGTTTTTGGAAGAACTGCCCGTTGTCCGTTGTCCGTGGTCAGTTGTTGCTGGGTGCTGCAGCCCTTCTTGTAGCATTCACAACTACATGAGGAGTGTGCACACGCGAGCATAACGATGATATTCGGTATTCGACAACGACAACGACAACGGACAACTGACCAC
>DASYPF010000084.1:0-6096 GCA_036006905.1 Acidobacteriota bacterium | reverse complement strand
GAGATCCTCTTGCGAGTTGCGAATCTGGATGTTCCCATCATTCGTGTGCTCCTTCCCGAGAATTTTGTGGAATGCACTGGGTTGAACGTTTAGACAATGGCAATCCTGCATTGTTCCTACACGGATTCTGGGAATAATGGGACTTCAAAAAGAGAGAGGAAAAAGGAAGAGCGTCACGCGCTCGGCTTCATGTAGGTGGAATGCCTGTCCTATTTCACGATCATGATCACCTGGCGTTCGCGTCCGCCGTCAAACTCGCAAAGAAAAATTCCTTGCCAGCGCCCCAGCAGCAGTTTGCCTTTTTCGAACGGGATGGTGACGGAAGAGCCAACCAATGTTGCTTTGATGTGCGCATCAGAATTCTCTTCGCCGTGCCGAAAGCCCATGCCATGCTGGGGTATCAGCGTGCGAAAAGCGTGGAGCATATCGCGCGGCACATCCGGGTCAGTGTTCTCGTTTACGGTTAACCCGGCAGTAGTGTGTTGCACATACAACACGACCACGCCTTCCTGTATACCGGATGCCGTCAGCTTTTGCTGCACTTCATCCGTGAACTCAACCAACTCTTCACGCTCGCGGGAACGCACTTTCAGGGTGTGCAACATATCTCGAATGTCTTGCTGACCGGAACGCTAAAGGAATCCGCTCCACGATTCTCAATGGTGATCTTCACCGGGCCGGCCTTTAGTTCCTTTGGCTGACGAACAATGAGCGTGTCGTTCCCATATGATGAGAAGTCCACCGGTTCGAGCGTGAAGCGACGGCCAGCCTGTTCAAAGGTGACGCGCACGAAGTTTGGATTGAAATCGATTCCCTTAATCTGGATGGTGACGTACTTGCGTTGCGGATCAAACTCGGAAAACGGCCGTCCGGCGCGAGTCTGAAGCTCATATCTTTGGCGCAAAGGCGCGAGGTCAGACGCGGTCGATTCACTGACGCCGAGTAGTTCCGGCGGCAACGGCTCATCGAGAATCTCAATCGCCACCGGCTCGCTCATTCCAGTTTGCTGGCCTCGCAGTTGATTGAAGATACGAACCTGGGCTTTGCCGATAATCTCCTTTGTGGTTCTAACAAAGAACATCACTGGAGCATCAGAAGCGCGCGGGCCAAACTTCAGAGAGCTTCTCTCAACCGGTACGATATATCGCGCGTTGCCTTGCTCGATTACGATAATAGTCTTTGTAGGATCCGGATCAAGCGTGCGCCGATAATCCAGCGAAAGAATCATGGACTGCCCAGCCCCGACGCGTGTTGGAGCGACCATAAGCAAGCGGGGGGCATTCGCAGCGGGTGCTTCCTCCGATCGCGCAGAGTCAGTGATCGTTGCGCGAAGTGTCGTGGCTTCACTATCCTGACCGTTTGCACGCAGGTGTATTTCCACGTCTGCTGGACCCATGGTCAAAGCGGCCGGCACATCCACTTCCAGAATATCTCGTGCCGGAAAGAACCCCACGCCGCGACTGCGGTTTTCAACGCGGAACTGCTGATTGGTGACGCGCGTTTGCGCATCGTAGTAAACGTCGCCCTGTTTGAAACGAATCACTACCGCGGAATTCGGATCTTCAGGATCGGTGAGCGGGTTAACAGAAACTTGCGCTGTTGAGCCCCGTTCCAGGCGCCAGCCCAGGTCGTTTCCAATAATCCTGTTACTCGCTGGTGGCAGCGAGCTCGCGTTGATCGTCATCACGGCTACGGAGCCGAGTACCGGACGGAGTGGTTTCTCAACTATCGTTAGACCTATCGAATTGCCGCTTTGACCACGGTAGGAAAGCCTGAGTTCAGCTTCACCTGGATGCAGACCCCGAGGCACGACAAAGTTGACGCTTTGAAAGGAGCGCATCTTCCGTCCACCGGGACCGGCTTGTGCCTTTGCATCATCCATGGGACGTGGATCCGATCTAAGGGTTACGGTCACGGTGCGTATCTTCGCCTCATGCGAGACGCCATCTTGTAAAACAGTAAGTTTGAAATCTTCGACCGGAAGCATTAGCGGCGAGGCGCCTCCTTCGATGCCTTCGACCAGTAGCTCCATGATCTGTCCCGGGACAGCCTTGTCGTAAGGCGCGATCTGGGCAACATGAAAAGCACTGGATTGCTGGGCAAGTGTAAAACTCGAGAAGGGCGTCAGCGTAACCAAAAACAGCAGACTTACAAACGTAGCGGCTTTCATATTCTATTCCTTTCGCGCAGCCGAGACTGTCTTCGCGACATCAAAAGGATTAGGAGGCGCCAGGGGGATTTTCTCGTTCATTATAACCGCGACCTGAGGCTCAAAGAAAAAGCCCGGACGAGGTCGTCAGGGCCGCACGATTACCAGGGAGCCAAAAAGGCTCTAGCGTTTGTATGGCTGGTCGTCGACAAGAACACCCGTGTCGCGAATGTTATCCACGGTGTGCAGTTTCCAGCCTTGCGTCGTTCGCTTCCACGTTTCCCTTTGCACGGCCCCAGCTTCCACCTTGTGCACAGTGCCATCCGGAAGGCGCTGCACTCGAACGGTTTTCTGGGTTACGTCGGCACTTGCCTGGTCGCCCTGGACGTCAATCGTACCGATCTGGAATTCCTGCGAAATGAAATGATCGATTCTATCGAGGAAAAGCTTCGTACGTGCTTCCATATCAGCCCGGGTGTTTACTTTGCCATCCAGTGTGACGGTGTGAAAGTCATCTGTGCGCAGCGCCATGACCGCTGCCACATCCTTAGCATTGAAAGCGGCGATGTTCTGGGCGTACCACTCTTCTATTGCTTTGCGCACAGGCTTTGATTTGTCCCGCTCTACAGACCTACCGCCCTTAACTTTGATCTTGCGTTCGCTCGACGGAATTTGCGACGGGCCGCTCTGCGCACCCGCCGCCCCTGCCGTGGACGAGCTAAGTACCAAAAGAAAAACAACGAGAAACAAATCTTTCATCACATCCTCGCCCTATTCTTTTTTATCAAGCACAAAGTTGTAGGTCATGACGCCGTAGACTTTCACCGGTTGACCGTCCTTAGTAGATGGCTTAAAGCGTGCTCTAAAAGCCGCCTGCTCCGACGCAGCATACAATGCTTCTGGCCCACTCTTGGCTTTCGCCGAAACAACATTGCCATCGTGACCGATTACGATCCCCACGGCCACTAAGCCCTCGATCTTCTGCTTCTTCGCTTCCTCCGGATAGACGGGTTGGGGCGCTTCAATCAATTCTCCCTTAACCACTTTATCCTTGCTTTTCTCCTTTGAGCTTTTGTCCTTGTCACCTTTGTCTGCAGCTTTCTCCTGCGCCGCTGCCGGAGCGGTCGGCGGCGTCGGTTGCTCAGCATGCGAGGGTTGGGACGCGGGGGAAGCGGGGGACGAAGGTGAAGGCGGGGCAGGAGGCGACGCGGGTGAGGCGACTGATGGTGGTGCCGGCGGCACGACGCTGCCTGGAGCTGGTGGCGGCGGCGGCGGTGGCTGCTGCTTCGTCTTCCTCGACGATCTTCCATCGATCACAGCCATGGGTTCCGGCATCACGCTACTGTCGATTCGAATTTCTGCCGTCTCTTTCGCGCCAGCACTGACCGCGCGCGGGCGACTGTAAATGCCGGCGCCAACCAAAATAAGCAGTGCCACTCCCAGTAACATCCCAGCCAGCAAGCGAGACGCTCCGCTCGCTCCACGCTTCGTATTTCCGCTAGACATGATGTTCTCAATCCTCCTTCGTAAATTAGAGCCACTCGCTGCGCCTATCACGCCGGCCACTCTCCAGCCGAAGCAAAAGCGCACCACTTTAAGAATGCTTGAGGCATAAGCCTCAGGCCCGGCAAACTTCCATAAGCCGTTCGTCGCAGGCCTGTTCGCGCTCGTCAAATAATTTGCGGCTGATAAACCAGACGAGCGGGTGAAACCACAACAGGGCACAAAGAGCCAACTGCAGATTGCCGATCAGGTTATCCCGTCGTTGGATATGCACCAGCTCGTGAAGCATGATCGCTTCCAGTTCATCGTCGTCAAGGTGACTCGCGATTGATTCCGGCAACACTATGATAGGCCGCCAGACATGCCACACCGCTGGTTCAGTTTTCAAAGGTGAAATCAGCAAGCCGACCTTACTTTTTGAGCGAAGGGTTTCCTGCGCTCGCTCAAGTGCCTGCCATTCACGACCGTGCTGGATAGTTTGGCCCATCCGCAATGAACCCAAAAACTTTCGGCGACGGATCGCCCAGAGCAGCAGAATCGCCAGGATGCCGGTTAACCAGATAGCGGTTAGTGCGAAGTAAACTTCGTTGTGGCGGATAGCATCTGGCGCCACTACCGTTACCTCGTAAACGGACGAGAACGTTGCAACCGGTTCGGTGAAGCCATAGATGAGCGTTGCGTTCAGTTCTGCGTTCTGAGCCCTACGAAAGAACGACAGCGAGTGGATACCGCTTTGCTGCGCCAGGAAAACCAGAACAGCTGCCGGAATAATGAACTTGGCGGATGCGATCAGGCAGAAGGTGTGACGCAAGCGGGCCGCGCTGCGTCTGAGTACAAAAACAGCTGCGAGAATGACCATGGCAAATAGCGTTGTTTGCCACAGATGGTCCGCGAATCGCGGCCACCACCAGCTGGACACCTCAGCAAGCCATTCGTATGCGGCTCTCATTTCGCGTCCCCCTGTCGTCGCTTGCTACCGCGCCCGGATTTGTTTTTCAGGGAATTGTCTGCAGTCGTTGTGGTCTTGTTCGCTTGCAGTTTGGCTAAGGTCCCTTCCAATTCCCTTATGTCGCGGAGCGTGAGTTGGCCAGTTTCCACCAGCTGTGCCATTAACGAACGCGGGGAGCCGCCGAAGACGTGAAGCAATTCGTCAATGAGATGGTTGTGTGCTGCCTTCCGAGTCACCACAGCTTCGAAGATGTGTGCGTTGCCGATTTTCTTGACGCGGCGCACCGCTCCCTTTTCCTCCAGCCGGTAAATGATTGTCTGCACAGTAGTGTAGGCGGGACGCTTCTCTTCGGGGAGTTGCTCCCGGATTTCCCGCACCGAGCCGCTGCCAAGTGTCCACACGGCGCCCATGATTTCGAGCTCCAGACGCGTTAGCTTTACGGGTTTTTCTTTAGCCATCCTCACCCCTTACTACGAATGAGGTTGAACCTACTACAACTGTGGTTGGAGTGTCAAGAGGAAGTTCGGGCAGCATTTCGGAAGGCGCGGGGAGAAGACGATCAAGTGAATCACTGGGACCGCGGGCGTCTCGCCCGCCTAAGCGCGAAGCGCGCAAAGACCTTTGCTGGAAATCAACGCTTAGCCTTGCGCCTCGCTATCTCCAGAAAGTGGATACCCGTGCGTCGGTATTGTGCGCGCTTCGCGCTTAGGCGGGCGAGACGCCCGCGGTCCCAGTAAGAGGTTGCTCGTGGAACTTTAGAGCGAAGGCCGCCCCAGGCTTGCCGTAACATTCCGCCCGAGTTTTCGGGTTTTATTTTTGAGGAGATTTGCGTTTCAAAAGAGACCAACCGGCTGGAAGCGCTGCAGCTGCGAGCAGGATCTTGATGATGTCGCCAGGGATAAACCTCAACACGGTGACCTGGAAGGCAACCAGAGGCGAGGTATGCGTAAGCACCGAAAACCAGGCCAGGCCCGAGAGAAGAATGATGATGGAACCGACTGCCATGGCCACAACGGCCGTGGAGAAGCGTTTGTCCCAGCCGTTTTCGGCGAATGCGCCGGTGATGAAAGCCGCCGCGGGAAAGGCCACGAGATAGCCGCCCGTTGGTCCAAAGAGATGCGCGATGCCGCTATGTCCCTGGTAGAAGAAAGGCAGCCCGCTCACACCCTCGATTAAATAGACGATCATGGCCATAGCGCCGAGACGTGAACCCAGCAATGCGCCGGTTAGCAACACTGCGATTGTCGAACCGGTAATTGGTATGGGGCCATTAGGAATAACAAACTGAGCAGCGAGGGCAGTCAGTAGGCTAAACGCCACCACAAGAGAAACAGATCGCGTCCAGTCCAGCGGGGCCAGGGCGGCCCCCAGCAACGTGTCAGGTGCGGCGTAAGATTGGGCCGAAGAATTCATGGACGGAGTTTAGAGTTTTGAGTTTGGAGTTTCAAGTTTCGAGCTCCGGGTCTTGAGTTTGATGTCCGATAAGCTTTAGCTT
>DASYPF010000083.1:0-9829 GCA_036006905.1 Acidobacteriota bacterium | reverse complement strand
CAATTCAATTAATTTGGGGTCTGTCCCCCCACTGTGTTGGGGTCTGTCCCCAATCGTGTCGGGGTCTGTCCCCAATTGCCTCCCCAATTGTGTCGGGGTCTGTCCCCAATCGTGTCGGGGTCTGTCCCCAATTGTGTTGGGGTCTGTCCCCAATTGTGTCGGGGTCTGTCCCCAATTGTGTCGGGGTCTGTCCCCAATTGCCTCGAACATTCGCGTCCATTCGCGGCTATGATTCGTGTTCATCCGCGTTAATCCGCGGCCAAAAGTCCTACCGCTTCAGAGGCGGAATGATTTTCGGCAGCCATTTCTTCAGATTTTCAAAGAACCCGCCTTCCGGCTGCGGGGCCGCCGCGATGTGAATGGGGCAGGGAAACTGGGGTTCGGTACCGGGTATCAGGTACTCAGTGTAGACGGTCGAATACGTGGTACCGTCGGGTCGGAGCGCGTAATTGCAGCCCTCTGTCGCCAAACCACCGGAGATACGGCACAGGCTGTAAGGCCGAAGCGTATTCGGAATGGCGAAGTTTCCGTGCCTGATCAGCTTTGCCGTGCTTCGCATATAGCGCGCCCATATGGGAAGCGCCAGGCGCACACCATAGCCTCCAGGCATGATCGGCCGCGGGTTGTCATAGCCGACCCATACCCCGCACACTATGCGTGGCGAGAAACCCAGAAACCACGCGTCCTTGTATTCGTTGGTCGTTCCCGTCTTTCCCGCTATCGAGAAAGGGATTCCCGCACTGGCGGCTGTGGCTGCCGTGCCGCGGGTCACCACGTCGCGCAGCATGGAAGTAATTTGGTACGCAATCTCCCGAGGGAGTACCGGAACCGGTCTTTGCTTCTCCTGGTAAATGCTGCGGCCCTGTGCATCTTCTACCCGCACGATGCAGTGCGGCGTCGCGATGTTCCCTGCCGAAGGGAAGGCCATGTAAGCTCCGGCAAGCTCCAGCACGCGTACCTCGCCCGCCCCCAGAGCAAGTGATTGCACTTCGGGAAGCTCGGTTTGAATTCCCAACTGATGCGCCAGCTCGATCGTCTTGACCTTCCCCACTCGATCAATCAGCGCGACGGCGGCCGCGTTCACCGATTTTCTAAGGCCTTCACGCAGCGTGATGGTGCCGGGCTGCTGCGACGAGCTGTCAGCGATCTCTTCAATGTCGGCGGGTTCAGCCGGTGCCAGTTCGATGGTGGAAGCGGGCGTGAAGCCTTGCAGCAGTGCCGCCGTGTACAGGATCGGCTTAAAGGAAGATCCCGGCTGGCGCAAGGCTTGGGTCGCACGGTTATACTGGCTGCCGCCGTAATTGCGTCCTCCCAGCATCGCGTTGATGCGGCCCGTGTCAGCTTCAAGCGAAACCAGCGCTACCTGCAGGTCGGGCTTATCGGGATAACGATAAAGCTGCCGGCTTGCTTCCAGTCTGGCGATCTCCTGATTGGCGGAGCTTTCCGCCAAAGCCTGAAGTTGCGGTGAGAAACTGGTATGAATGCGATAACCGTACTCATCCAGGATAGCTTCACCGAAAGACGACGCGAGCTCTGTTCTTACAAAATCTTTAAAGTACGTTTCCGTTCTTTCCACTGCGCGCATGCGCACAAACTTCAGCCGCTCGTTCAGCGCGTATTCGTACTGATCCGGCGAGATGTATTTTTCGTCCAACATCCGCTTTAACACCTTATTGCGCCGGCCAATCACTTTGTCAGGATTCGATTTTGGGTGATAAAAATTCGGCGAGTGGATGATCGCGGCCAGCGTGGCCGCTTCAGAAATGTCGATCTGCTTTACATCTTTTCCGAAAAAGTAGCGAGCGGCTGAAGGCATTCCGTACAGCGAGCCTCCCATAAAAATGCGGTTAAGGTAGGCTTCCAGGATCTCGTTCTTGTTGAACTCGCTCTCCAATTGGGAAGCGAGCAGCGCTTCATTTAACTTGCGCGTAACCGTTCTCCGGTGAGTGAGGAAGACCGCCCGAGCCAGTTGTTGGCTGAGCGTGCTTGCTCCCTCGCGCACTCCTCCGAATTTCAAATTTTCCCAGACGGCGCGCGCGATCCCCCAAAAATCGATCGGGCCGTGTTGATAGAAGCGCCTGTCCTCGACGGCCAATACGGCATGCGCCAGGTGAGGCGGCATATCGGAAAGTTTTACGTGAGTGCCAAGCGGATCGTGCAGATCAAACCAGGGCTTGCCCTCTTGATCGTAGATCATCGTTGGATGGCGGAACTGGCTGACTTGATGCGACGCCTGCGAAAGGATAAGCAAAGCGCCGGAGGCAAGAAGGATGACCAGGACCAGCGTCGCCTTTACAAGGACTTCAGTCTGCTGCTGAGGCTGGAGAAGGTTCCACCGCCACCACCAGTAGCGCGGATCCCACCATTTTCCGTAAGGCACTTCCATTGTTTTGATGATATCACGCCCGCGCGGCCGAAAATGTGATGGGAAGCGGTATCAGTCATCGTCATACGTCATTCGTCATTGGTCATACGTCACGGCTTGATGAGCTAAGCCCGCGGAGCGGGCGACGGCGTAAAGCCCCGGGTGGAGCGTTGCGAAACCCGGGGTACGCGGTCCCATCAGGAGTTTGAGAGCCCGTGAAACGGGCGACGGGCCTTTGTTGTGGGAAACTCCGCCGCCCCTTACGGGGCTCCTAATGCTGTCCGGTGTATCCCCGGGTTCCGCTACGCTCCACCCGGGGCTTTACGCCGTCGCCCGCTCCGCGGGCTCTGAACGCCTGACGGCGTGCGTGCGCGTGAACTCCAGGGCTTGATGAGCTGAATACCGACTCGCGACTGATGACGAATGACGAATGATGAATGACGTATGACGAATGACGAATGATGAATGATGAATGACGAATGATGACGAATGACGAATGACCGGTGACGAGGCACTTCATCTATAATCAACCCGAATATGCCTTGGTTAATTCTTGGGTTGATTGTATTAGCGGCGGCGTGTATTCCTTGGTTGCTGCGCGGCAAGTCCCCTTATCGAGATGCGGTTTTGCGAGGAGAAAAATATTACTGTCCGCACTGCAACCTGGACGTTTCTCCCGCCAATCCCATGGTCAACAACTTCTCTGGTTATCGATTAGGTCTGCGCGCGCACAGGCGCTGGTGCCAGGTGTGTGAGAAAAACGCCGAGCAGCATCTGATACATCGGAGCTGAGTCAAAAGTCGAAGGTCGCAGGTCGCAAGTCAAGAGTTGTGGTACCGATTTCCCAGCCGGCATACCATAAGTAACAACAGCGGGAATCCAACTCCTCTCGCAAAATGCCAGGCCTGAGACAAGCGCAACAAATGGAGGACTTTCGACTTTCGACCTGCGACTTTCGACTTTCAGTCTTAGCCTTCGGCCACACCTTTGACCACAAGCGCAATCGGCAATTCATTTCCTGATTGGGTTTTCAGCTTGACCTGAAGAATTAAGTGGCCGCGGTCGTTTTCTACCAGGGACGGGAAGTCGCCTCGTTTCTCAAGCGGAACCAGGCTCATTGGGGCGGGATGGTTCGTGCCGCTGGCGTTTTTGCTCAATTTGGCGAGATCTTCAAACTTAAACTGGGCATTGATGTCTTTGTCGATCCCGACGGGAACGAGCAGGAGAAAATCTCGATTGATCGAAATCCCCAGATGGTTTCCGTCCTCGGGATGGAGCGCATAGCGGGCAGCGTAAGCGCCTGCTTTTATCGTCTGGCCTCGAAAGTCTTTAGCCGGTTTGGGAAAAGAGACTACTGCCAGCAATGTTGAATCCGCCAGCTCCGGGTACGTCACGGCCGGCAGATCTTTCTTCTCGCGCACGGGAACAGCCGTTCGAAACCAAATATCGCACAGCGGATTTCCATCGGCGAGAATCACGCGATACCCCTTTGTTTCCAGCCCATTTTTCAACGAATCGGAAGCATTCGGATCGCTAAACGCACCGATCGATTCGACCTTATTTCCGTCCGCGGAGCTTAGGAGACGAAGCGTTGGGAAAACAATTGTAAGAAGGATGGCTGGGAGGAAAAACTTTCTAAGCATCTTCTTTTTTGCCACCAACGTCAGAGCCCGGAGCGTAAGCGACGGGTCCCCCACGTGACAATCTGCGGGACCCGTCGCTTACGCTCCGGGCTCTGACATATCGGAATTCTCAGCGCGCAAACGTTCCCACAAACGCGTTGCGCTTATCGCGCGTTGTCCACGATACACCCAGCGCCGGACCATTGTACTGATCCAGCAGCGACACGGCAGGCATGGAGTGCGCCGTCTGGGCCAGGGGCGGATAGTAAGCTTCTTCGTTTCCGCAAAGGTGGTCGCTCTCGTTGATGGGCCGAGTCTCGATGCCAGCCAGGTCGCCGGCGCGGAGAAATCCCTTGGAAGGATGTCCGCCGTGATGTTCGACTTCCATTTGAATAGGGGCGACTTCGACGTCGACTGTGTTCTCCAGAAGCTGCCCCGCCATCTCTTTGGCGAAGCCGATCAAGGCACTGCGCTGCTGCGCATTGGCTTTAGCATCTACGATGAGAACCGAATTGGCCGGATAGGGATTATGGAAGGGATCCCCCAAAGTGGCCTTTGCCTTGGCTACGCCGACAATACTGAGGCCGTCCAGGGGCACACCGTTCCACTCGCCTTTCCGGATGTGCCAGGCCAGAATCGCCTGATCGCCGGAAAGCCCCATTTCGGAGTTGGCAAAGCAGGATCCGGTATAAACGTCGGCGCTTCGAGTCTCGATATAGTCGCCATAAATCTGCGAGGCCCAACCTGTTGCCGACAACATCAGGACAATTAACCCAACCCATAGAAATAACTTAAACGTTCGCATGGTGTTTCCTCCATCTAACAGTAATCAGTGTAGCAAATCTTTGTGGATTGCGGAATGCGGATTTCCGAATTGCGGATTACGGATTGGGGATTTCGGATTGCGGTTTTGAAAGGGGTCCGTTGTCAGTTGTCCGTGGTCCGTTGCATCCGTAAGGAAAAGTTCTCGTGGATCCCGCAATCCGAAATCCGCAATCCGCAATTGAAACAATCCGCAATCGAAACAATCCGCAATCGAGAGGGCTACGCCTTTCCCGTTCCGTAACACCTGCGCTCAGGCGACGCGCATTCGACCGGCTCGGCAACGCCGCCGTCAGGCCCGAGGCAGGTTTGCGTGTACAGGCACCAAAAGGATCGAGAGCGCAAAGTCGGGTCGTTGTCGGACATCACAAACTGCCCTTTCCATCTCAAAAAAGGGCATAAATCATCGCGCTCGGTGTTATACCTTTCAAACTCAGTGAGCATTATGCACCTGCCTTGGCAGCTTGCAGCACTGCCCGTTTGACGGCGACTCGCGCCAACTGGATCTTGTAGCCGTTGCGGCCCAGGTCTCTGGCATTTTCCACGGCGGCATTGCCGGCCGCCTGCGCTGCTTCTTCGCTAAGGGCCTTTCCCACTAAAGCCTGTTCAGCCTCCGAAGACCGCCAAGGAGTCGGAGCCACGTGCCCCATCACGACGCGAGCCAACTGAACCTTGCCCGCATTGACCTTCAGCACCACTGCGGCCAGAGCAAGAGGCCAGTCAAAGGCGTCTTTCTGGCGCACTTCGTAAAAGGCGCTCTTTGTGCCTGCAATGGAAGGCACCAAAACCTCGGCGACCATCTCATTGGGCTCAAGCGTATGCTCTCGCTGATCAGAGGAAGCGGGAGCGCGATAAAACTTCTCGAGTGCGACCTCGCGGCTTCCTTTGGGGCCGAAGATTTGCAGCCTGGCTTCGCAAGCGATCAGCGCGGGCGCCAAACTGGAAGGATGAACAAAATAAGCGGGGCCGGAATTGCCGAGTATTGCATGGTAGCGATTGTCGCCTTGCAGTACCAGCGATTTGCCGTCCTTGTCCTGCGCCAGCAAGCCCCAACCGCTCCGGAAGTACCAGCAGCGCGGACGCTGGCATAGGTTTCCACCCACGGTAGCCATGTGCCGGATTTGCGGGCTGGCAATCTCACGCGCTGCATCTGCAATAACCTGATAATGCTGCCGCACGTAAGGACTTTCCACCAGATCCTCTATCTTCACGGCCGCGCCGATGCGCAGTCCGCTCTTGGTTGCCTGGATTCCATGAAGCTCTTTGATGTCCTTTATGTTCACCAGGCGCTTGGGAGTTATCAGGTCCTCCTTCATCAAGTCGAGCAGGTCGGTGCCGCCCGCAAGAATTTCGGTTTCCCCCCAGGCGCCGCCCAGGAGCTCAATCACCTGCTGTTTGGTCGTAGGGGAGGTGTATTCAAAGGCTCGCATGGACGCCTCCTTTCGCTTCTTCCAGTGCTTTCAAAACACGATCAGGTGTGAAAGGCATAACTGGAACGCGTATGCCGATGGCGTTGGCGATGGCATTTGAAATTGCCGCGCCGGGAGAAATTACCGGCGGCTCGCCGAGGCCAATGACGCCGCGTTCGTCATAACCTTTCCCAGTCATCATGTGGATTACCAGCTCGGGGATATCCCCGCTTCCGGCCAGCCGGTAGAATTCCATATTTGGATTCAACATGCGTCCGGTTGTCTGGTCCATGATCCTTTCTTCGTACAGCGCATAAGAAATGCCCATGATCAGCGCGCCGTAGCACTGGCTTTCAGCCAATTTCATGTTAATGATCAGTCCACAGTCCTGTGCTGCAACGATCTTATTTACTTTCACGATGCCGGTTTCCGTATCCACCGAAACATCGGCCATCTGCGCTCCCCCAACACCGGCACTGGTTAATTCGCGGGGAGGTCCGGGATTCTTTCCCCGCACCGTGAGAGGAATGCCTCCGATCTTTGAACAAGCCTGCTGCCAGCTCACGCTGCGCTGAGGTTGGCCCTTTACGCGGATTTTTCCGCCCACGGCTTCCAGCTCCGACGGCTGGGCCTTCAACGAAGGCGCCACTTTGGCAAAGAGCTGTTCGAGAGCATCCTGTGCCGCGCGACGGGTAGAGGAGCTAATTCCCCCAATTGTCGTGCTTCCGCCGGAGCCTCCCGATGGAGGATACCGGTTGTCTCCGATGTTGACTTTGACGGCATTCAGCGGCAACCCGAACGTGTCGGCCGCGACGATGGCCAAAGCCGTCCGCGTGCCGGTGCCGAGATCCTGGGTTCCCATCTTGATTTCGACCGATCCATCCGGGTTGATCGTCAAATCGCAATCACTCGGATGGCCCCGGCCTCCCCAGGTGTGGATGGCAAGCCCCTGTCCTCGCTTGATGTGGCCGGAAGTTTTATCGCCGCGAGTATGCCAGGTCTTTTTCCAGCCGATCAGTTCGGCCGCCTTCAACAGTTCTTCGCGGTATACCTCGGCGCGCTGGCCGGTTAACTGGATGTTCTTTAAAAAGAAGTCCAGCGGATCCATATTTAGCTTTGCGGCCAGATCGTCAAGCGCCGACATTGTCGCCAGGCAGAGCTGTGGGTGGTTGGGTGCGCGCCAGGCCCGCGCCCCGCCGACGTTATTGGAAATCGTGATGTTTTTTCTTCGCGAATTGGGAACCACGACGACGTAAGGGAAATTGTTGGAGGGCAACCCGCCGCCTGTGACGCCGCCGGTACCCCAAGCCTCAGATTCCCAGGCCAAAAGAGTTCCGTCGTTCTTGGCTCCCACTTTGACGCGGGCAAATCCCGAAGGGCGCGAGCCGGCTACCATCAGTTCGGCATTGCGCTCGAGCATAATCTTGACAGGCTTTCCACCTGCCATCTTGGACAGTCTCGCGGTCTCCATTCCCCATCTGTCGATACCAAACTTGCTGCCGAATCCGCCGCCGATATGGTCCTGGTGGACGTGAATCTTGCTTTGTGGGGTGTTGAGCGGTCCGGCCATCTGGCCTGCGATTCCCGAGACGTTTTGGGTGGAAACATGGACCAGTAATTCATCGCCGTTCCACTCCGAGATCGAACCGTGCGATTCAAGACAGCAGTGAAAGATCGCCGACGATCCATAGAAGCCCTCATGCACCACATTGCATTCCTTGAACGCCTTGTCGGGATCTCCCAATTTCTCTTCTTGTGTCGCCTTGGCGCGATCGCCGGCAATCTTGGGATCGTTGTCAATGACGAAATGAGGAAGCACCTCATATTCAACTTTAATGGCACGGATGGCGTCTTCGGCGGTGGGCTCATCGATTGCCGCCACACCGGCGATCTCGTCTCCTTCCCACTGAAGCTCCGTTCCCGGTCCTTGGATTATTTTGACCGCCTTTACGCCGGCCATCTTTTCGGCAGCGCTGGTGTCGATGCTGACAATCTTAGCGTGCGCATGAGGACTGCGGAGGATCCTGCCGAAAAGCATTCCCGGACGGTTGAGGTCGTAGGTGTATTTGGCTTTGCCTGAAACCTTATCCGGTCCATCCAGCCGCGATATGCGCTTGCCAATGAGGGTACGTTCTTCTGCTTCGGGCCATTTGTACTCAGCCATTTTGATGCCCTCCTTTCTGCGCTGTCGGAGCCGCGTGCGCCTTCCCAACCTGCGCAAGCGCAGCTTTCAAACCAACGTAGGTGCCGCAGCGGCAAAGGTTTCCGCTCAAACCGCGGTGGATCTGCTCGCGCGTCGGGTTGGTGTGCTTGTCGAGCAGTGCTTTGCACGCCACTACGAAACCGGGGGTGCAGAAGCCGCACTGCTGGCCGTCGTTCTCCACGATCGCTTTCTGAATGGGATGCAACTGGTTGGCCTGAGACAAGCCTTCAACCGTAGTGATGGTCTTGCCCTGAGCCTCGATGGCAAGCACAGTGCAGGAATAAGCCGTCCTGCCGTTCATGATCACTGTGCAAGCGCCGCAAGAGGCTCGATCGCACACCCGTTTTGCTCCAGTCAAATCGAGTTCATTGCGAAGCGTTTCCAGCAATGTAACGCGCGGCTCCACTTCGGCCTTGTGCGCTTTGCCGTTGATGTTGAGCGTAATTGGGACTTTGCCTGGGCCGTAGACCTTGACGTCGGTTCCGGCCGCATGAACCACTTCCTGGTTCATGACCAGCGGAACAGACAGCGTGACGCTGGAGGCTTTCAGGAAATCACGTCGGGACAGCCCTGAACGCGGCTCCTTCGATGTGTCGTCTTTACTAGGCATCCACTCCTCCTTTGAATTGCAGATTTTTTCAATTGCGGATTCTTCCGATTGCGGATTGCGGATTTCGGATTGCGGATTTCAGAGTTCGCTGTTCAGTCTGGGTCCGACGTTTTCTCTGACCGGCATTAGAGCAACGGACACGCCACCCTGTTTAAATCCGCAATCCGAAATCCGCAATCCGCAATTAATGAACGAGTTCCTCCCTCAGTTCCATCTCCCGGCGGCAACAAGGGCACGGGCCGGGAGCGTAAGCGGTAATGTTGCAAATGTCGCAGAAATAAAAAATGTCGTAAAGCTTCCCCTGTTTGACGGCGAGGACTTTGATCAGCTCCAGTTGTCGGTTCGGATGCGGGCGAGCGGTGATCTCCAGATCTTGCGCGCGAACCCGCCCGTCTTCAAAGATGTCGGTGGCGGAATCTGTGGGAAGAAAGCGATAGAGCTTGCCGCCAGAGCCGAGGAAGCCAAAAGAATGGGGTGTCTGGCTGCAGTCCTTTTGAGAAGCGGACGCCTGGGCCGCGGGGTCAAGACATACGACGCGGCCTCGAATCATAATATCGAGCGGTGTCTTTGAGTCTTTGAGCTGCTCAGCCAGCGCAGTGGAGACGGAGTGCAGACTTGAAGCCGTCGCCAGCAGAAGTAAAAGGCAAAAGCGCGTCATTCGCTCGTTCCTCGAGTGTCAATAGTCTAATAGGAAAAGTATGTAATGTCGATTCTTCAATTGCCCGAAAGGATATTCGTAAATCCGTGTTTTCTGTGCCATCCGTGTCCCATTAGTCTGGATTTGCACAAACGTTCACC